>JAIRUB010000251.1 GCA_031254635.1 Prevotellaceae bacterium
AGATATTTTGAATACGCCCCCAGTTATCCGTGAAATAATGTTTAATGGGGAGTTGTGCCAAGTAGGAGTATAATTTCAGAAAATCAGCATCAGTTCTTCCTCCATTATGCCAAGCTAAAATAATGCCTGAACGTTTATCCATAGCATACCACGTCCATCGTTGATTATGCTTGTTTTCCACAAAAGAGCAAAATTCGTCCATCTCAGCCGTATAATAAATCCCTATTCCCAATTCTTTCAATTTCAAATATTCAGGCCATATCTATGAGGTATGGGTTAATGTGTGGCGTTTTTTTTAACTCCGAACTAAGGGTGTTTCTACTAATTTTCGGTCTAATGGACAAAAGTGAGGCTGATTTTGTAGATGCTTTTTTGCTTAACTTTGAGTTCGTTGCCAAAATGTTGCCAAAAACAGAAAAGAAAAAAACGCCAACAATCTTATTATTTGATTATTAGCGTTTTATGGAGCGGTCTGGACGGGACTCGAACCCGCGACCCCGTGCGTGACAGGCACGTATTCTAACCAACTGAACTACCAGACCTGATTAAAATTTGGGATTGCAAAGATAAGACATTTTTTAAACATTGCAAATTACTGGCCAATTTTTTCTACCTTTGCAAAATTCTTTAACTTTGGTATTCCATGAATAAAGACAAACAAGCACAATTTGACCGTAGCTACTTGCAAATGGCTGCAGTGTGGGCACAAAATTCCTATTGTCAACGCCGACAGGTGGGCGCCCTCATCGTTAAAGACCGTATGATTATTTCCGACGGATATAACGGTACCCCCTCGGGCTTCGAAAATGTTTGCGAAGACGAGGAAGGCAACACTAAACCCTATGTACTCCACGCCGAAGCTAATGCCATTACCAAAGTCGCCAAATCAAACAATAGTAGCGAAGGCGCTACGCTGTATATAACCTCCTCTCCCTGTGTCGAGTGTGCAAAATTAATCATTCAGGCAGGCATTAAACGCGTAGTTTTCAGTAACGAATACCGCCTTTCCGATGGAATTGATCTGCTGCGGCGCGCCGGCATAGAAGTTATTTATATTAAAAGTGAAGATTTATACACGATAAGATAATGAACAAAAGTACCCTCCTCCTCCGTATCCTCAGTTTGATTCTTTGTATTGTCCTAGGCGTTCTCATCGGGCAACGTATAGCCTATAATAACCGCAATGTGATTTATTTAGGTTCGGACGGCTCCTCGCGTGAATACCGAAAATTTAACTTGATACTTGAGCAAATTCGTGAAAATTATGTAGATACGGTAAATATCGATAGCCTGATAGAAAGAAGTTTACCCTTGATAATGGGCGAATTAGACCCTCATTCCATATACATTCCCGCCTCCGAAATGGAGCAGGCCAACGAATCAATTGAAGGTAATTTCGACGGCATAGGCGTAACCTTTAATATGCCTAACGACACCGCTATGGTTAATAGCGTTATCGGCGGAGGTCCGGCAGAACGTGCAGGCGTACAACCCGGTGACAAAATTGTTACCGTAAACGACACCATCATTGCAGGTAAAGAAATAGACCAAAACGCAGTAGTTAAGATGCTACGCGGGAAAAATGGTACTAAAGTAACCATAGGCGTAAAACGCATAGACGAATCCAAACTGATACAAATTCCCATTACCCGCGGCAAGATTCCGGTAAAAAGTGTGGACGTGGCCTTTATGTTGAACAACAATACCGCTTATATCAAATTGTCAAAATTTTCCAAGGCTTCGCATAATGAGTTTGTGCAAGCAGTGCAGAAACTCGAAAAACAAGGTATGAGCAATTTAGTGTTCGACTTGCGGGGCAATACCGGCGGACTACTCGACCAGGCCTTTGAAATTGCCAATGAATTTTTGGCTAAAGACAATCTCATTGTATATACCGAAGGGCGCGCTCGTCAACGCCAATCTTTGTATGCCAATGGCAAGGGAAGTTTGCAGCAGATTAGTGTAGCCATCCTCATTGATGAATTTACCGCCTCATCTTCGGAAATTGTAGCAGGCGCGTTGCAAGATAACGATAGAGGCCACATTGTGGGCCGCCGTAGCTACGGCAAAGGCTTGGTGCAAGAGCCTGTTTATTTTACCGACAATTCGGGAATCCGCCTCACCGTAGCCCGCTATTATACGCCTACAGGCCGTTGTATCCAAAAACCATACGAGGGCAATAAATATGAAGACAATATTGAACAACGCTACCTGCACGGCGAATTTTTGGTCATCGACAGTATCAAACAAAACACCAATGAGCGTTTTACCACTCCGCAAGGTAAAGATGTATATGGCGGCGGCGGTATTATGCCCGATATGTTTGTTCCCATTGATACCACCGGCGTAAATAAATATTTTGAAATCGTATCGCGACGCAACCTTGTTTACAGGTTTGCATTACAGTTTACCGAACAACACCGCAAAAAAATCAACAGTATTACCACCTTCGACGCTCTGCTAAAATTTTATGCCTCTTATAATTTTGTAGAATTATTTTCGGAATATGCTGCCAAGAATGGCGTTAAAGGTAGCCCTGCGGAAATTCAAGAATGCGCCGAATTGCTGGGAATTCATCTGAAAGCCTATATTGGTCGCAACACTCCTCTCGACGATGAAGGATTATACCCCTTCATTGCGACAATCGACAACACTCTACAGAAAGCGATGGAAATGTTATCGGGAGGTGAATAAGAGATTAGGATATTAAGAATTATTTGAGACCAAAGATACAACAAAAAAATCAATTTGCAAAATATTAGACTGATTTATTTTTCAAATTTGTATAAGAGGACTGTCGAATATGATTTTTTTTTATTCAGACTTTCAAAAATTTATATCTAAACATAGGGTTTTACTGGTGAACCGATATTTTTCTATTTCCCTAATATCCCTAAAATATCGCATAATCGCACATCGCATATCCTGACACCTAATTCGTAATTTCTAATTTATTCCAAAATATACCCGAAGTTCTTGAGTTGTTGTGGGTTTTCGCGCCAGTCGGGGTTCACCTTAACAAAAATGCGCAGGAAAACTTTTTTCTCAAAAAAATCTTCCATATCTTTACGCGCCTGCATGCTGATGCGTTTTAAAGCGCTACCGCCGCTACCTATGATAATTCCTTTCTGCGAATCGCGCGCTACGTGGATAACCGCTTCAATACGATACATGTCTTCATCTTCCCTGAATTGCTCTATCGTCGCTTCTGTACAGTAAGGAATTTCTTTGCTATAGTTGAGTAATATCTTTTCGCGAATAATTTCAGTAGCAAAAAAACGCAGATTGCGGTCGGTAAGGGTATCCTTGTCGTAATAGGCGGGACTTTCGGGCAAAAACGATAAAATACGTTTAAATACCCCGTCAACATTGAACTTTTCCTGTGCCGAGATAGGATAAATAATCGCCTTAGGCAAGAGTTTTTTCCATGTCTCCACCAATCCATCTAAGGCTTCCTGTGTAGTTAAATCAATCTTGTTAATCACTAAGATTACAGGTGTGTCGATTTGTTGCAAACGGGTAATATATTCTCCGTTCTTATCGTATTTTTCGACTACATCGGTAACATAAAGAATAACATCAGCATCGCCTATGGCTGTGTTCACAAATTTCATCATGCTTTCCTGCAGTTTGTAGTTAGGCCGCAAGATGCCCGGCGTATCGGAAAACACTACCTGAAAATCTTTGCTGTTGACAATACCCATAATCCGGTGGCGGGTAGTCTGCGCCTTAGCGGTGATAATCGACAACTTCTCCCCAACCAATGCATTCATGAGGGTTGACTTGCCCACGTTGGGGTTCCCGATAATATTTACAAAGCCCGATTTATGCATTATTCATAAGCTCCCATGCGTAACATATTCACTTCGGTGTCGGTGAGGAAGCGCCACTGGCCGCGTTTCAGGTTCTTCTTGGTAAGGCCTGCAAAATATACCCTGTCCAATTTTTTCACCTTGTAGCCCAATGCTTCAAACATACGGCGCACAACGCGGTTGCGTCCCGAATGAATTTCGAGACCTACCTGAGCGTTATCGCCATCAACATAAGAAAGGCTGTCGGCTTGAATAACGCCATCTTCCAATTCGACTCCGTCGAGCAGTTGTTGCAGGTCGAACTGTTTAAGGTTTTTATCCAAGAAAATATGGTATATTTTTTTCTTATTGTAAGAAGGGTGCGTCAATTGTTCGGTTAATTCCCCGTCATTAGTAAACACTAATACGCCGGTAGTAGCTTTGTCGAGACGTCCCACCGGAAATACCCGCGAGGGACATTTTTCCCCAATCAGGTCCATTACCGTTTTTTCGGCGTGAAGGTCGCTCATAGTAGTTACAAAGTCTTTGGGTTTATTCATTACGATATACACCTTCTGCTCACCCTTGAGGCGTTCGTTATTAAAACGAACATCATCGTTGGGCTGCACTTTTACGCCCAATTCTGTTACTATATTACCGTTGACGCTTACTAAGCCTGCCACGATGTACTCATCGGCTTCGCGGCGCGAGCAGATGCCTGAATTGGCAATAAATTTATTGAGGCGGATGCCGTCGTCCGATTGTTTTTTTATTGGCTTTGCTGAATGTGAAGCGTGAGGCGTGAAGCATGAAGCGCTATCTTCTAATGAACGTCTTTTGCTTGGCTTTATATCTTCAGTCCTTGATTTTTTGAATTTTGAGTTTCGAGTTTCAAATTTTGAATCCTTAAACCGTGTACCTTGTACCTTTTCACCTTGTACCTTTGTTCTTGGTTTATCGAAACGTCTTGGGCTGCGAGTAGGCTTCTCCGGCCATGACGAGTGACGGGTGACGGGTGACGAGTCGTCTGAAAAACGTCTTTTAGTTGGTTTTATATCTTCAGTTCTTGATTTTTTAAATTTCAAGTTTCGAGTTTCAAATTTTGAATCCTTAAACCGTGTACCTTGTAACTTTGTTTTTGGGTCATCGAAGCGTCTTGGGGCGCGAGCCGGTTTCTCCGGCCGTGACGAGTGACGGGTAACAGGTAACGAGTCGTCTGAAAAACGTTTTCTGACTGGCTTTGAATCCTCAGTTCTTGCTCTCTTAAATTTTGAATCCTTGAACCTTGAACCTTCAGTTCTCGGTTTATCGGTAGAATGCGATGTAAATCGCTTAGTATTTGGACCTTCACGCTTCATGCCTGATCTTTCACCCTTCACCCTTAATCCTTCACCCTTAACCCTTGTCGCTTCACGCTTTACGCTTAACGCTTTACGCCTAACACCTGTTGATTGCTTTTTCATATTAATGTGATTTTGGGCACAAAGATAGTGTTTTAAATGATTTTTTTGTACTTTTACTGTTTGGAATATTTTTATTTCTCTTATGAAATTGATACCCTCATTAATTCGCGAAAATTTTAAAGTTTCACTTACTGCTGTTAGGACTAACCGTTTACGGTCGATATTAACGATTTTAATCATTGCCTTCGGGATTATGGCTTTAGTAGGCATTCTCACCGCCATTGATGCGCTAAAAGGCTCTATTACAGACGATTTTAGCCTTATGGGAGCTAACACCTTCTCTATTCAGAGCAGGGGAAACAATTTTCAGGTAATGAACAAACAGGTGCGTAAGCGCAGTTTTAACTATATTTCCTACCAACAGGCCACAGAATTCAAAGAACGGTATGAATTTCCGGCACACATCACTCTGCGCACATATCTTACGGGGGCATCAACTGTAAAAAGCGGTACGGAAAAAACCAATCCTAACATTGCATTGCTGGGCGTTTCCGAAAGTTATCCGCTTACATCGGGTAGCGAAATTGACAAGGGCCGTATGTTCTCGTCGCGTGAAGTGGAATACAGCGATTTTGTAGCTGTGATTGGTTCCGAAATTGCCAATAAATTATTTAAAAACCGCAATCCCATTGATGAATATGTATCTGTGGGCGGTAATCGCTATCGCGTTATCGGCACATTTAAGCAAAAAGGGGCGGGTTTCGGCGGAGGGCCCGATCGTACAATGATTATCCCCATAAGTAATGGCCGCAGTGTTTTCTCACAGCCTAATCAAAATTTTGTTATTGAAATTACGCCTACTAAAGCGGTGGATTTGAATATGGCTATAGGTGAAGCGGAATCAACCTTCCGCCTGATACGCCGCCTCTCGCCTGATATGGAAACCGACTTTAATATTGAGCGCAGCGACGCCTTAGCTGAGATGATGCTCGACTTTATGAGCTATGCTACGCTCGCGGCCATTGTTATAGGTTTCATTACTATGCTAGGTGCGGCTATCGGCTTAATGAATATCATGCTGGTATCGGTAAATGAACGTACCCGCGAAATCGGCACGCGAAAGGCCATTGGCGCCAAAGCGAATACTATCAAGCAGCAATTTTTATTTGAATCTATTGTAATCGGACAAATCGGCGGCCTTGTGGGAATTGTGCTAGGCATCATTGCCGGCAATTCCATTTCCATGTTTATCGGCTCTTCCTTTATTATCCCTTGGCTGTGGATATTTGTGGGCGTAACACTATGCTTTGCGGTGAGTATTGCCTCGGGCTACATTCCTGCCCGCCGCGCCGCACTCCTTGATCCGATTGAAGCGCTGAGATACGAATAATAATGAACAATGATTAATGAACAATAAGTAGTGTTAAGTTAATTTTGATATGACGTAATAATTATATATCTTTGCCGAAATTTTACATCATAAAACTATGGCAAGGTATCGCATTAAATTAGCACAGGATGAAGTTATTGAACTGTCCTCTATTGTAAAGAAGGGATTTCATACAGCACAAACGTACAGAGCGGCTTACGTATTATTGAATTGTGATGAAGGCGACTATTCGCTTGGCAAATCTACGAACGAACAAGTTTGTTCGGTATTAAAGATCGGCATGCGTACCATTGATCGAATAAAACAGAAATGTGTTGAAAGAGGTGTGGAACACGCACTGGAACGAGTTGAGAGCAGTCACATTTACGAAAAAAAAGTGGATGGTGATTTGGAAGCAAAGATTGTACAATTATGTTGCAGCGAACCTCCGAAAGGATTTGCCAAATGGACATTGCGCATGTTAGCTGACAAAGTTGTAGAGTTAGGGTATATTGATAAACTTTCGCACGTATCTGTTTACAATACACTTAAAAAAACGAGTTTAAGCATTGGAAAATAAAGGGTTGGGTGATTCCGCCAGAGCGAAATGCCGAATTTGTTGCCCACATGGAACAGGTTCTTGACCTTTACAAGCGTCCCTATGATGAGGAGTTCCCTGTTGTCTGTATGGACGAATCACCCAAGAGATGTATCCTGAATCCAAAAAAATCACTTTGATAATGGACAATTTCAAGACACATTCAATAGCTGCGTTTTATGAGGCGTTTGAGCCAGTTGACGCCAAACGTTTGGTTGATAGATTCGAATTTGTTTTTACACCAAAACATGGAAGTTGGTTGAATGTGACTGAAATAGAATTTCATATACTTAATACCCAATGCTTAAACAGGAGATTGAAGGATGGCAAGAGCATCGAAACAGCAAAAAGTGTAAAATAAATTGGTAGTTCTCATCTGCAGATGCCCGCATTAAACTGAAAAAATTATATCCGTCATTTAACGATTAATATAACAGTAGTAGAGAACATATCCTTCCGCTATACCGGTCGTTCACTAATGCTTAATTAAACTTTTTTTCATTTTAGATTAGTTTAAATAGTTAATAATATATGTAATGGGTAACGAGTGACCTCATAACTCGTTACTTGTAAATAAAAAAGCCGCACTAAACACACGTTTGATACGGCATGCACAATTCATTGATAATAAGTTATTTACCAGTCCCCGCCTATTAATAATAATAGGCTGATAAACAATCTGTTATGTTTTTTACTATTTATCATTTTCAACTCAATTGACGCTGCAAAGTGACGAACAAAAAACAGAACGGTTATACCCCCAAAGAGGTTTTTTTTGAGGAAAAAAAAAAAAAATGAGCAAAAGAAGTAAAAATTGCACCTTCTCACCTTTCACCCTTTACCATTCAGCGGGATACCCGACGTAAAAAACAAATCCGTTTTTATCATATAAGCGTTGTGCTTCGGAGGCATTCGTCAAAAATTGTTCATTGTTTCTTTCCGTATTTCTGAGAATAAAATAGCAAGGTTTATCAATCGTGCCATTCATTGCTTGTTGACGTTCAGCATCATTGTCTTGATTAGGCATCTTATATTGAATATTACCGTAAAAATAATGTGCGTAACTGTAGTGAATCGGCAGAAAATAACAATCTTCGTCGGCTTTGCTTTTTAAAAATTCAATCATAGCATTTTGGGTATATTTTTCCACATTCGGCACCACCAAAAGCATGATGGAGAAAATATAGAACAAGGTGCTACCCAATAAGATGCCGAACATAGTTAAACTTCGTTTACTATTGATTTTCCAACAAAAATAAATCGTTGCAGCAATTAATAAAACGCCGATGAGCGGCTCAAATCCCAACCAAGAAGAAGTGGCTTGAAGATTGCCTACCGTAAATTCATCAGCCGTTGCGATGAGCAGCTTTTTCCATTGGTCAAAGGTAGTTATTGCCAATGCTGCAACGCCCCAAACTGCGGCGATGAAAATCAGTCCTGCTTTTTGGAATGTTTTTATCCTTGCTTTCTTCTGAATTACTTGATAAACATAGTAGGCTGCCAAGAATGAAAGTGGAAAATAACAAAGAGAGGAGTAGTGAATAATTTTAGTTTGAACGATAGAAAAGAGTAGTAGAACCACCCAAAATAAAATCATCGTCCACTCAAACACTCGCTTGCTTTTGACGGAGGTTTCGCAACTTAGTATTTTTCTTCTGAATGTTGGCAGAGCGAGAATTGATGCGGGGAAAACGCCCATCAATAAAATCACAAAATGATACATAAAAAACCCGCCATGCCCCGCATCTTCAGTTTGAAACAGTCGGATTTGGTACTCGATAAATTGTGCAATAATTTTTGAATTGCCAAAAATCATTTGCAGTAAAAACCAAAATCCGCTAACGATAGTTAAAATAAAAGCAAACCAAATTACCTGCTTATAATTACATTTCAATTTGAATTTTCTATAAATCAGAAATACTGTAAAGCTCAGTAAAAATATGAGAATTGCAACGGGGCCTTTGGTAAGTACAGCCAAGCCAAAGCATAGCCCAGACAAGCCTAAATGCTTATAGGCATTGTGCACGGACATGGTAAAAACGGCGAAGAAATAAATCCCCAAAAAGATGAACAGATTAAACCAAGGGTCGATAATTCCCGATTTGAAATAAAAAAACGGCAGTAAAGAACACAAATAACAGGCCGCCCAAAGTACGCCGAATTTGTAGCCTTTCAAGTGTCTCCCGATATTGTACAAAAACAGCAGTGTTACGATTCCGCAAAGCACATTAGGGAAGCGTGCTGCAAATTCGTTAATGCCGAAAAGTTTCATCGAAGCCACCTGCATCCAGATAAATAGGGGCGGCTTTTCCCAGAATGGTTCAAAGTTGATTTGGACATCCAAATAATTGCCACACACCAACATTTCGCGAGCCGATTCCGCAAAATTGATTTCGTCCCAGTCGAATAAATGCACGCCTCCAAGCCCCGGCAAAAAAAGCAAACATCCCGCCATGATGATGATTAGCTGGGTAAGGTAATGTTTTTTAATTAACGAAAGCATGATATTGTAAATTTTATTCAAAGGTAACTATTATCTCGGTAAAATCTGTGTTATCTATGTGCAAAAGATTTTTTAGACAGTTCGTTCCGGTGAGCTTAAAATCTACTTTCCTTTCGTGCGATTGCCCGACACAGCATCTTACTATATTGTTCTTCGCACGATAAAATTGTATTGTAAATATCTAACACTAAGGATATTTTGTTTTTTTGAATAAATTGGAAATAAGGTTTACCGTTTAATTCGTAATTCTCAATTTTCAACTTTCAATTCTCAATTAAATTACTGCGCTATAAACCGATAGGTAATATGCCCTTTTTGGCGCTCGGGGGCATTGGCATTAGCGGCGAAACGACTGGTGCTGGCAGCCTTTTTGGCCGCCTCATGCAGACAGGTGTTGTCAACAGAAGCAGTTGTACTGATGAGCATGCTTACCACATTGCCACGCCGATCAACTTCAATCATAACCGTTACATCGCCACCACCTTGACATTTGTACACCGGTATCGGCAAACGCATGGCTTTGCGCCCTCCCAAATCATAAGAGAGTACCGATGGCCCTTTGTAGGTTTCAGCCTTTCCGCTATTATTGTCGGGCTTGGCGGTAACGGGAACATAGTCGCCGCCCTGTTGTTGTCGGGCAGCATTGCGCGATGCATCCAAACGAGCTTGCACTTCTTTGGCTTCATCATAAATTACAGAGGGATTTTGATGACGGTCGTCACGTAAGATATTCTCGGATTTATCGACAGCTACATTGCGCAACTCATGGCTACGCATATTGCCCGACAAAACTTGATTTAATTCTTTTTCAAAACTTTTGACTCGTTGTTCTTTCTCTTCAAGCGCTACTTTTTCTTCCTGCTTGGAAAAGTCAATGGCGAAAAACGCCTCGTCGGAGCGAAGGCTATTGATGCTATACAACAAAAAAACAATGATAGCTACTAAATGGATGGAAATAGTGCTACAAATTCCGACACGATGTTCATAAAAAACACGGCGCAGTTGATTATATAATTTTTCGAACAAGATTATTATAACAAATTCTTCGCGTTCAGATTTTTACTCTCAATATTTTTAAAATAGTTGACAGTACCCACTCTCAACTCAACAGTGGCAGCCTCGTCGCACACAATCATACCTTTGGGATGTAGCTGTAGCGCGCTGACAGTCCATATATGGTTTATGCCTTCTTCCACTGCATGGCGCAGGGCGCGAGCCTTGCTGTGGCCATTAACAATAATTAATACTTCCTCTGCATCCATTACTGTACCGACACCTACAGTCAGTGCTTTTTTCGGCACTTTGTTAATGTCGTTGTCAAAAAAACGGGAGTTGGCAATAATGGTATCGGTAGCCAATGTTTTCACGCGGGTACGGGAGGTAAGGGAAGAGCAGGGCTCGTTAAAAGCTATATGTCCGTCGGGGCCGATACCGCCAACAAACAAATGAATTTTACCGTAGCTTTTGATTTTTTCTTCATACTTGTTACATTCCTTTTCTAAATCAACAGCATTGCCATTGAGTATATTCACATTGCTTTTGGGGATGTCGATACAATTGAAAAAATTATTCCACATAAACGAATAATAACTTTCAGGATGTGTTTTCGGCAATCCTACATATTCGTCCATATTGAAAGTAACTACATTTTTAAAAGAAATCTGTCCGTCTTTGTGCAGACGGATTAATTCGTGGTAAGTGCCGAGCGGCGAAGAACCAGTAGGTAATCCTAAAACAAAGGGTTTGTCGGCTGTAGGTTTAAAGTTATTAATTTTTCGTACAATATAAGCAGCTGCCCATTTGGATATCTGTTCGTAATTTTCTTGAATAATAAGTCGCATAATATGTTTTGTTTTATTGATGTCCTGAGTTTAGTAATTCTTTAGCGTTGTTGATGGCTGCCTGTGTGATATTTTGCCCACTGAGCATTTTGGCTATTTCCATAAGACGTTCGTCGGGATTCAGCGCTTTGATGGCTGTAGTGGTTACGCCTGCTGTGTTCTCGTGTTTGAATACCACAAAATGAGCCTTCCCTTTACTGGCCACTTGCGGCAGATGTGTGATGTTAACTACTTGAATATTTTTCGACAAATCGTACACAATGTTTCCCATTTTATCGGCAATATCGCCTGATACGCCTGCATCTATCTCGTCAAATATGATGGTAGGAAGCCCACTGCTGCGCACCATCAGCGATTTCAAGCAGAGCATTACACGGGAAATTTCGCCGCCCGAAGCAATTTTCGACAGCTCTTGCGGCGCTATTTCCTTGTTAGCAGAAAACAGGAAAATGACAGTGTTTTTTCCGTTAGCTTGTAATTGCTCGGTATCACCAATCATAATACGGAATATTACATGCGGAATTCCCAAGTGCTGCAATGTACTCACCATGTTCTTTTCAATGTCGGGAACGATTTTTTTACGTTGCTCCGATATTTTTTCAACTAAATTTTTAGCCGTTTGATATTGTAAATCGTGATTTTTTTGCAGTTGGGCCAAGGTTTGATCAAAATTTTCAATAGCATTTAATTTTTCAAAAATTTGTTCGTGTAAGGCTATTAATGCTTCGACCGAATTGAGGTGGTGTTTTTGCTGTAGTGAATAAATGGCATTAAGCCGATTTTCCACTACTGCCAACCTGTCGGGCGATACTTCAATTTTATTGTTGATATTTTCGATTTCTTGATTGATGTCGCGCAGTTCTATCCGCGAAGAGTTAAGTCGTTCTGTTAATGCTTGTGCTGTAGGAAATAGCGAGGCAATTTTTTGTAATCCATGAAGCGCTTCGCGTAATAGGTTATCAATAGATAAATCTTCATTTGATAATACTGCATTTGCTTTGGTGAGTATTTCTTTTATTTCTTCGGCATGGGTGAGTTGCTTCAATTCTTCTTCGAGGAATTGTTGCTCGCCCGACTTGAGTTGTAGGGCGTTTAGTTCGTTATGCTGAAATAGAAGATAGTCGTATTCGGCTTTGGCTTGTTGGGCTTTATTCTCCCACTCGCTAAGTGCGGAAGCCGCTTCTTTATAAGCTGCGAATGCTTGTTTGTAGGCCGTCAATGTGTCGGCATGATTAGCCTGCGCATCCACTACGCTCGTTTGAAAACTTGATGACCCGACAAGCAAATTTTGGTGTTGCGAGTGAATATCTATAAGCTGATCGCCAAGCTCCTTGAGCAGGTTCAGGGTAACGGGAATTTCATTGATAAATGCCCGCGACTTGCCGTTTGGGCTAATGATACGCCGAATAGTGGTGGCGTTATCGTAATCAATATCGTTGGTTGAAAAAAAATCTTCCAAGCCATAGCCATCAATAGAAAAGCAAGCTTCTACCATGCAATTATGATTCTTGTCTTTGAGTACCATGGTATCGGCACGTTGTCCGAGAATGAGTGATAATGCGCCTAAGAGAATAGATTTACCTGCACCGGTTTCCCCTGTAATAATACTTAATCCATCGGGCAAAGTGATGTTTAATTTCTCGATAAGAGCATAGTTCTCTATGGACAAAGTCTGCAACATACATATTAACTAAAATGGAGTGGCTACGTTTTTTAGCTTTACATATTTCTTTTCGTTCATCTTATCAACTTCTACCAATATTTGGTAAGCTCTCATCCGTTCAGTTTCGGGGGCTTCTAAAAATATATTAACAATTTCGTCGGCTTTGGCATCAAAAAATAATTTGAGTAAGAACAGATAAGTGTCGGGGCGATCGCGATGAACCCTCTGGATGTCGAGTAATGCCTCCATAACGCCTATGCGGCCATCGCTCACACTTGTATTCATCAAATCGAGGCCAAGGCGGTGGTATTTGTAATAAACATTACGCATTGGGCCATATTTGTAGTTCAGCATATTTTCAATCATCCAGTAGCGATTGGTGCGCGAGCCGTCATAAGGCCGCCAGCCCTTCACGGGTGCATTCTGAGCGTTTAATACAATATTTTCGGCTTTTTTCAAATACTCGGTTCCTCCCAGTAAGGAAAAACTGTCGTAGTCGAGCCCCAGCATAATGTAGCAGTAGAATGCTATAAGCGAGGGGAGCGGACTGGTATAGACTTGTTCATTGAATTGTATTTGGTCGTATTCAATATAGGTGAAGAGTACCTCGTTATCCATATAATTGAACATAGGAGTGATAAAGGTGCTGCCAAAAACAGGCCGGCTTGATTGTACTTGCAGCGTAGCGCGAAATTCATTAGCACTGAGTTGTTCGGTAATATTAATAAAGATGTTACACTCTATCCGTTCATCTGTGGCAAAAAGATTGTTAGTCCAGGCAGTGTTATTGACAAAATCTTGCAAATCCTTCTGTAAGGTAGTAAAGATAGATTGGTTTGTTCCCTGTATTTTAGAGTAGTTAACGCTTAATCCACAGCGTAACTCCTGCGCTCCTGCCTCAGCAAGAAGCGATAAGGCTAAGATTATAAAAAGAATCTTTTTCATAATCACTTTTTATTAGTCATTAAACATTCAATAGCATTTATAATGTCTTTCGCTACTTCGCTTTTCATTTTAAGTTTGAATTTTTTTTGTTGGCCGTCTTCGTATAGCAAAGTAATTTTATTGGTATCGCCGCCAAATCCTGCTCCATTATCATTCAAAAAATTCAGTACAATAAAGTCGAGATTTTTATTGTGTATTTTCCTTTGGGCATTGACTATTTCATTCTCGATTTCCAATGCAAATCCGATTACATATTGGTTCTTTTTTTTCTTTTTCCCCAGCGTAGCGGCAATGTCTATAGTGGGTTTTAGCAGGAGTTGCACCTCGTTTTTTTTACGTTTTATTTTGTCCGCAGCAATTTTTATAGGCGTAAAATCAGCTACTGCAGCGCAGCATATAGCAATAGTTATGTTATCAAAAGCTTTTTCGGAAGCTCGCAGCATTTCATCGGCTGTGGTTACCGGAATAAGTTTGATCTTGCTATTTTCAGGTGTGGGAAGATGGGTTGGCCCGCTAATCAATGTAACTTCTGCTCCGCGGATCGCTGCTTCTTCAGCTAAGGCGTATCCCATTTTTCCAGAAGAGTGATTACCTATGAAACGCACAGGGTCAATAGCCTCATAAGTCGGCCCGGCTGTAATAAGCACCTTAAGTCCTGCTAATGTTTTTTTTTTGGAAGATTGTTGCCCCAACTTATCTAAGCAGGCCACTATGTTTTCCGGTTCTTCCATTCTACCTTCGCCTTCAAGCCCACTGGCTAATTCACCACTCGTTGGTTGAATAATGGTTACACCGTTGGTGCGAAGTATTTCCAAATTTTGTTGGGTAGTTGAATGTTTGAACATGGCAAAATCCATAGCCGGCGCTACTATTACCGGACAACGTGCCGAGAGATAAGTAGTAAGCACTAAATTATCGGCTGTGCCGGTAGCCATTTTAGCTAAGGTATTAGCTGAGGCGGGAGCTATAAGATAGTAATCGGCCCATTCGCCAAGGCTGACGTGGTTGTTCCAATCACCGTTTTCAGGATTATAGAAATCAACAAGAATAGGATGTTTTGATAGGGTTGCCATGGTCAAAGGTGTGATAAACTGTTTGGCCATAGGCGTCATCAACACTTTTACTTCGGCTCCGGCTTTGCTTAGTAAACGAACAAGCATTGCAGCTTTGTAGGCGGCAATGCTTCCGGTGATGCCGAGTAATATGTGTTTCCCTTTAAGCATTTTTTTCTTCAGGGTGCTCTTCTATCTTGCGGAAATGAATCTTATTGTCAATTAACTCCTGAATGGCGATTAATGTGGGCTTGGGTTGACGTTCGTAGTAACGAGAAATTTCAATTTGTTCGCGATTTTCAAAAGTTTCTTCCAAATTATCGGAATAGGTTGAAAATTCTTCGAGTTTTCGATTTAATTCTTGTTTAGTTTCAGCGGCAATCTGATTAGCGCGTTTGGCGATAATCATAGTGGTTTCATAAACATTGCCGATAGGCGCTGCAAGTTTGTTGACGTCACGAGTAACAGTAGTAAGAGGTACGCTCATCTTTTTTTCCATATATGTATTTATTTTTTTTCTAAAAAATCAAGCGCTTCGGTGTGCATACCATCGGCGTTTCTTTTGTACTTCGATTCGGGATATTCACTGATAATATTGTAGTATTCGTCAATAACCGACTGATAACGATCGCGCTGTTTTGACGACACGCTATTTTTGGCAAGCCGGTAGCTGGAGGATAAAATCAGGTAAAGAATATCTTCGCGGTATTGGGTATTCGGATTATCTTTTAATGTTGTTTTTAAAGCCATCACCGCAGCTTTGTACTCTTCAATTTTGTGGTACAGTGCAGCGGAATTAAAAGCTTTTTCATCTAAGCGGCCACGCAAATCGTCTTGCATCCCACGTATCTGAGGTGCCCATTCGGTTGATGGATAAAGGTAGAGAAACTCGTTCATAGCCGCTAATGCCTGCGTACTAGGGCGAGGATCGAGCGATGACCGGTAAGTAACATTATACACACTTACACAACGAAGGAAATAAGCCTCCTCGGTAAACTGGCTGCGTGGAAATGTTTGCCGGAAAGTATTAAGATAATGCTCTGCCGAATACATGTCGTTATCAAGGAAAAAACTTTTTGCCAAATAAAAGTTGACACTGTCATCCCGTGGTGTTCCCCGATAATACAAAGCAATATTATCGAACAAGGTGGCTGCTCTGGAATATTTTTTGAGCTTGTAATATTCCATGGCTTTTTGATACTTAGCTTCATTATCAGTACTCTTCAAAATCTTATCAAAAGCGCTGGTACATGAAGTCAATACCAATCCGGCCACCATGATTACAGCCAAAAAATGTAATAAATGTTTACTTTTCATAATAATCTACAAAGATAGACATTTTTTTTGAAACAAATTTTTATTGTTCGCTGAGAAACGACTCGGCATCTTTAGCTGCCATGCAACCGGTGGCAGCGGCTGTAATAGCTTGACGGTAACGCGAATCCTGTACATCGCCTGCTGCAAACACACCCGGAATATTGGTTTTGGTTGAGCCCGGTTCAGTACGGATATATCCTAACTCATCAGTTGCAATATATGGCTTAAATAATTCAGCATTAGGAATATGCCCAATAGCTAAGAAGAAGCCTTGAATATCAATCTTTTTTTCTATCCCCTGGCTATTTACCAATAAAGCTCCGGTAACTCCGCTACTGTCGCCAAGGACTTCCTTGGTTTGATCTTCCCATAGCATTTCGATTTTCGGGTTATTCAGCACCCGCTCCTGCATGGCTTGTGATGCACGTAACACATTGCGGCGCACTATCATATACACTTTTTTGCAGATATTGGAAAGGTAAATAGCTTCCTCGCAGGCAGTATCGCCGCCGCCTACTACGGCCACCTCTTGCCCCTTGTAGAAGAAACCATCGCAAGTAGCACAGGCAGAGACTCCCTGTCCGCGGTATTTTTCTTCCGAAGCTAAGCCTAAATATCTGGCCGTGGCGCCGGTTGCTATAATGAGTGTCTCAGTTTCAATGATATGTGTTTCATCAATAGTGATAATAAAAGGACGTTGGCTAAGATCGGCTTTTGAGACAGAGCCAAAACGGATATCAGCGCCAAAGCGCCCAGCCTGTTCGCGGATTTGCATCATCATTTCGGGGCCGGAAACACCCTGTGGGTAGCCAGGAAAATTTTCAACGTCGGTGGTAGTAGTGAGCTGTCCTCCGGGTTGAAGCCCTTCGTAAAGGACTGTTTGTAAATTTGCACGGGAGGCATAAATAGCTGCGGTATAACCGGCAGGGCCACCTCCAACAATCAGGCATTTAATTCTTTCAGGTGAAGTACTCATGTTTAATATAATTTTTTTAGGGCTACAAAGGTACAAAATTAATGATTAATGAACAATGATTAATGATTAATTGCGAAGCATGGAAGCATAAAGGCATGAAATAACTAAAAGTCAAATGATTAAATAAATCAATAAATCAATAAATCAACAAATAAGCAAATCAACAATAATTATTTTTAATTGTTCATTGTTCATTATTCATTATTATTACTTACCTTTGCAATCCAAAAATAAAAATCGGGGTGTAGCGCAGTTGGCTAGCGCACTTGCATGGGGTGCAAGGGGTCGTGTGTTCGAGTCACATCACTCCGACTTGAAGAAAAATTAAAAAACAGTAAGGCTTATAAAGACATTATGGATGTAACGGCTGTTGTCTGAACGTATGTTTTCCGACAAACTATGCCCATCTATTTTGGTGAGTCTAATACTATTATATACATCATACGAGCCTATTCCATAGCCTAATACAATTCGAGTTTCGCGGACATCAAAGTAAAGCCCCGCATTAATCAGCTATGAAACCTTAACGAAGTATTTCTTTGAAATACACGACCCTACACACTTAAACCACCAAGGCCCCGACGCAGGCGAACGTTACCGTTCGGAAATATTTTATACCTCTTCAGAACAAAAAGAAATAGCCGAAAGATTAATTAATATTTTAAAATCAAAAGCTTATAATGTGGTAACCCTTCTTACGCCTGCTTCGACTTTTTATTCGGCCGAAAATTACCATCAACGTTATTATGAAAAAACAGGTAAAAGGCCTTATTGTCACCTTTATACTCCCCGATTTTAAAAGAAAACCGCCTAACTCCTTGTCTTTTCGGAAAAAAACTTTATCTTTGCAAGTTACATTCTAAAAAGTAGCCTTAAACATTTAAACAATTAAACAATTAAACTATATGAAGACGTATACAACCGATCACATCCGTAATTTAGTCTTGCTTGGAGGAACCAACTCCGGCAAAACGACCCTGGCCGAAACTATGTTGTTTGAAGGTAAAATTATTGACCGGCGCGGCACAGTAGAAGCCAAAACTACCATGAGCGACAATACTGACATTGAACAGCTCTACCAACGTTCTATCTATTCAACCTTGTTGTATGCGGAATATTTGGGTTATAAACTGAATATCATCGACACTCCGGGAGCCGACGATTATATCGGCGGCGTGATTTCGGCATTCAAAGTGGCCGACACGGGCCTTATGGTGATTAATGCCCAACGCGGCGTGGAAGTGGGCACCGACATTATGGCGCGCTATGCCGAACGTCATAACAAACCCATCATTGTTGCAGTAAACCAACTCGACCATGAAAAAGCATCGTGGGAAGATACGGTTGAGAGCGTGAAGCGACTGTTCGATGGTAAAGCAGCTGTGGTACAATATCCCGTAAATCCGGGACTCAACTTCAATGCATTTATTGATGTGTTGAACATGAAAATGTACAGCTATAAAGATGAAAACGGCGCTTGCGAAGTATTGCCTATCCCTGCCGAAGAGGAAGCACATGCTACCGAACTGCACAGAACGTTGATGGAAATTGCCGCTGAGCATGACGAAAGTTTGATGGAAATTTTCTTTGAAAAGGATATCCTTACCGAAGAAGAAATATATAAAGGCTTGCAAGCGGGTTTGATGCACCGTCAAGTGTTCCCGATATTCTGCGTATCGGCAAAGAAAGATGTGGGCGCCAAACGTTTGATGGAATTCATTATTAAGGCTGCTCCAGCGCCCGATACAGCTATCTACAAAACTACCGACGATGAGGAGGTGCCTTGCAATGCTAACGGCGCTCCTTCTATCTTCGTATTTAAAACGGTGTTGGAACAGCACTTGGGCGAAATTTCTTATTTCCGCGTAATGTCAGGGAAGATTACCGAAGGCATGGATCTTACCAATGCATCTAATGATACCAAAGAGCGCATTTCCGCTATGTTTGCATCAGCAGGAAAGAAACGCGAAAAAATAAGCGAAATGGTTGCTGGTGATTTGGGTTGTACGGTAAAATTAAAAAATACCAAAACGAACCAAACCTTGAATGGCGGCGGAAAAGACTGGCAGTTTGAAGCTATTAAATTCCCGCCTGCGAAATTCCGCACAGCCATTAAAGCGAAAGTTGAAAAAGATGATGAAAAATTAGGTGAAATTCTGAATCGCACGCATGCCGAGGATCCTACTATTTTGGTGGAATATTCAAAAGAACTGAAACAAATTATTGTTAGCGGACAGGGTGAGCAACATATCAATGTTTTGAAATGGCTGCTGAATAATGTGCATAAAATGGAGATTGACTTTTTAGCTCCGCGTATTCCTTATCGCGAAACCATTACCAGAATAGCATCTGCCGATTATCGCCACAAAAAACAATCAGGCGGCGCGGGCCAGTTCGGTGAAGTGCACATGTTGATAGAACCATATATTGAAGGCGCTCCCGAAAATAATAGGTTTAAAATCGAAGGAACGGAAAAGGTGCTTAACCTGAAAGGTAAAGAAGAATTTAACCTTGACTGGGGCGGAAAGTTGATTTACTATAACTGTATTGTGGGTGGCGCTATTGACGCTCGTTTTATGCCTGCTATCCTGAAAGGAATTATGGAAAAGATGGAAGAAGGCCCGCTTACCGGTTCTTATGCCCGTGACTTGAAAGTGTATGTTTACGACGGTAAAATGCACCCGGTTGACTCCAATGAAATATCGTTTAAATTAGCCGGTCGCAACGCTTTCAAGGAAGCCTTTAAAAAAGCAGGCCCGAAAATTATGGAACCTGTATACAATATCGAAATTATGGTGCCCGGCGATGCAATGGGCGATGTGATGAGCGATTTGCAAACACGTCGCGCTATGATAGAAGGGATGAGTAGCGCTAAGGGCCTCGAAATATTGCGTGCACGTGTGCCCTTGGCCGAGATGAATAAATATTCTACTACCTTGAGTGCTATAACTTCTGGCCGCGCCAGTTTTACCATGGAATTTGCCGAATACCAGCAAGTACCTTCCGAAGCACAGGAAAAACTGCTGAAAGAATACGAAGCTCAGGAGAAAGATGAATAATAGTGATGAGTGATTAATAGGGAGGATAAAACACTGGTAAATATCTCAAAAAAACCTACAGATTAACCCCTAACTTTTCTCACCCTTACGTAATGTATGATTCCCAATTTTTGCAGCAGTTTGAGCGTTTTTTGAGTTATCTCCGCGTTTATCCATTGATCATTAATTTTAACTTTTTTTATTTTTGAAAGGAAATGCAAAAAGTCTGCTGGTGAATATTTATTGTTCACTTCATGTTTTTTAAGCAGGCTCAAAATGAGGTAATACCATTTCATTGCGATCAGATTGACGAACATCCAACCCTCAAGCGCACATTGATTTTACATGTAAGTACGGTCGGCATCCACTATATTTTTCAATGTATCAATCATTGTTTCCACCTGTCCCCTTGTTTTGTAAAGAAGATAAATTTCTCGTGGAGACTTACCTGTATTTTCAATAACTGCAATTGTTCCGAAAGCGTGCCGTTTATCAAGAAATTTTTCCAGCGTATAATTTACGGCATTGCTTTCTATTCGATTCAGGTAGTCTTTTTCTTCGCGGTTACGCAGCTCTTCGTCTATAAAAACCGTTACCCTCTTTTTCTCATTCACGGTACTTGTATAATGCCAGATGTAACGTCCTTCGAATTGAAAATAACCTTCAAACATACGCTTATCACCAGATTTGACCTTTTCATAATCAATGAATGAACTGTTACGGGGCAATGGAATGACATATTTCAATCCCTCCTTTTCAAGGGGTTCAATATTGCTCATTGAGGCAAATCCTTTGTCGATGATAACAGTAGCATCCTTCACTCCGCTTTCCTATAAACATATCTTGAAAGCGCTAATATCCTTTATATTACCTGGTAGTAACCTGTAGTATACAGGAACTTGCTGCTTGACTGAAAAAACGCACATCAGGCTGATCATCTCGTCAACCTCTGTTTGAACTGGGTTGGGGCAAAAAATTACAAGCCGTAACTTGTTCCGAAAATGCCATTTTGTCTAAAAATTGCTTCAAAAATACTATTCCGTCAAAAGACGTAGCATCTTTATTCTCAAACTAATATATCAGTTACATAATCGTATTTTCTCTAATGCTATGCATTAGAAATTAAAACACAAACTTAGGTTTTTTTCTATTGCGGAATCTGGGATTAATCATTAATCGTTGTTTTTAGTATCTTTGCAGTATGAAGATTGCTCATCTTACATTCGATAAATACCCACTTTTTTTGGCGCCGATGGACGAGGTAACCGATGCCTCGTTCCGTTATGTATGCAAACATTTCGGCGCCGATATGATGTTTACCGAATTTGTGGCTGCTGACGGATTAATACGCGATGCCGCTTCTACCGTAGCCAAGATGCAGATTTACGATTACGAGCGTCCTATCGGTATTCAGCTATACGGACACCTGATGGAACCTATGCTCGAAGCTGCCCGCATTGCCGAACAAGCCGCCCCTGATGTGATTGATATTAATTTCGGCTGCCCGATGAAAAAAATTGCCAACCGTGGCGCAGGTGCAGGTATGCTACGCGAGCCCGACAAAATGGTGGAAATGACCCGCCGTATTGTTGAAACTGTTAAAATTCCGATAACCGTTAAAACACGCTTGGGCTGGGACGAGGACAATAAAATTATAGTAGAATTAGCCGAGCGTTTGCAGGATACAGGTATAGTAGCGCTGACCATTCACGGCCGCACCCGTGCGCAGGTGTATAAGGGAGAAGCCGACTGGACACTAATCGGCAAGGTGAAGCGCAATCCTCGGATGAAGATTCCCATCATTGGCAATGGCGATGTGAACAGTCCGCAGCGCGCCAAAGAGATGTTCGAGCGCTATGGCGTGGATACCATTATGATTGGCCGTGCTACCTACGGGCATCCTTGGATTTTTAAGGAAATTAAACATTATCTTACTACCGGAGAGTTATTGCCTGAAATGTCGATAAAAGAAAGAGTAGCCTTAGCCAAAACACATTTACAAAAATCGCTCGAAGTAAAAGGCACACACACCGGAGTATTGGAAATGCGCCGCCATCTAAGCAATTATTTTAAAGCCTTGCCCAATTTTAAAGAAACCCGCAGCAAGTTAGTTACTGAAAATGATCCTGCAAAGGTAGTGGAGATATTGGATTATATTTTGGAGCGATGGGGAAATTCAATGAATAATGAACAATGAATAATGAAAGGTATAAGGTAAATTTTGTAACTCGTAACTTGTAAATCGGGATACCGAACGTTTCTTCTCTGGATTCCATTTGCTTGTTACCTCGTAGAGATAATACCTGCCATTGAGTAGTCGAAGTTCTGTCCCCTTGCGTTTGCACGCCAATGCCCAAAGCGGATGTGATGTTTTTGTTTCCATATTTTTATGTAATTACGTATATACATAATTACAAAGGTGTAAAAAAAATCGCAAATACAAGCCTTTGTTCGATTTATTTTATGCTATTACGTAAAAATGTGAAAAGTTAGGGCTTGATGGAACATTTGTATTTTGCTGCCAGCTGAGAGTAGGTTTGCTTTCCAATACTGTATTCCTCCCAAAGAATTGAGTTGTTGAGCCGAAAACCACCTAAAAATTACTTGCCACAACCATAACATTTATACAACTGAACACCCTTTACAAGTCCATCTTTTCGAATAATCGCACTGGAACAATAAAAGCATTTTTTGATTCATAACCTTTAACTTATGATAAAACAAACAAAGATAAAGATTTGCAAAGATTTTATCCTGAAAAATGTCCATTAAGCCCATTTTTTCGATAGAAAAAAAGAGAATAAAAAACAATTATTAACACGAAAAAAGGTCAACATATTTCAGGACATGACTCATTCAGGGATGAAGTATAAATCAATTTTGTATAATCCCTACATTTACCTTGGATCCTTTCACCCGTCAATTACCTGCCGTATTTATGTTTTGCCGAAGGCAGGAATATTACGTTTAGATCGGGATCAGGCATATCAGAGTCAAGCGGATACATAGGCCTGACAATGCGTTGGTAAGGGAGGTTCACCAAATCCTGGTCAACGCCTCCGCGTGTATGCGCCATCATCCAGTCGGCTTGCATATTGTACCAGTCGGGCACAAGATAACCCTGCTTAACCATTACTATATCCGCCTCACGCGGGTTTAGCCCTATGGCAGTCATTCTATTTTCAAAATGATAAGCATCGCGTCCTTGTGTTACGATGACATAGATGCTGCCTATTCTAATAACAGCCTCACTTTCACTTGAAAACATCACCGTACCCGCCAGTTTGACGGGACCTTCGAAACGCTTATCTTCAATAGCGCCCACCATCGCTTCGGCATGGCCGCCTACACCGGCGCTCTTTGCTGCAGCAATCATTTCGGGTCCGGGGATAGAAGCATAAATCACCGTTTTTCCGTCTGAGGCTTTAAATTCGGAACGTTGCAGAAGTCGTGCCAATGTCCAGGTTACATCGCCTGAACCACCGCCTGTTGGATTATCGCCCATATCGCTAATAAAAAAAGGTTTTTTGTTACCGGCAATAGCTGCATCTAAACATTCATCAAGCGATTTGGTAGGTGCCTCGAAATCGAATTGCTGTCGAACCGACCAGAATTTTTCGGCAATTGTTTTTGCCGAAGTTCCTACCTGCTCCTTATCATCGCCTACCACCATTACCACAGCTTGGTTGCGAGGCTCGTCGGCCCAGGCGTATGAAATCCAAATAGCAGCATCAACAACGCCCGGAAGCGCTTCGATGTCGGGAATCATGGCATAGAGCGACTTGCCCGGCTCCACACGTGTGCTCGTCCTTTCGCCGGGGAGCAATATAGGAACAGCAACCCATGACTTGTAGGCGGGACGCC
>JAIRUB010000047.1 GCA_031254635.1 Prevotellaceae bacterium
CTTCTCGAAATATTGTACTTTTTCGCTGCAAAGTTAAGCGAAATTTGACCATTGTTGATTTGGTCAATGACGAAAGTTTTGAACTTAAATGAACACTCTTTGCCCTTCATTTTTCGGCAAGCCTGATTCTTCTCTAACTCCATAATTTTAATTTTTTGTTGAAATTAGAGTAACCTATTTTGGAACGACGCAATATGTCCATAAGCGGCTTAGAAACGCTTGTTTAAGCCTCAAACGCAATATGCCTTATTTGTGGATATGGTATGACCATATTGAGATAAATATTCCCAATACCAACAACTCATTGGAGGGTATGTTTACCGATTTAAAAACTAAACTGCGGAATCATCCCGCTCTCTCCAAAGAGCGTCGTAAAAATTTTATAGATGAATACTTTAGGGAAATTTTTAAATTTTTCAGGCGGGATTAATCCCGCCTGAAAAATCACCACTTTTGAGCATTAGTGAAAAAACGTACAATTTTATCACTACTTTTGACTATTATACCTATCTTTGCATAAACAAATTGACGATTAGAAACAATAAGAGATTTATGGCCAATAAAATACCCCGTCTTGAAGCGCGTGAGCAAGACCCTAAGGTACGTGCACAAAATTTTGAAGAAGTATGTTACGGATTCACCATGGAAGAAGCACAACTCGAAGCATCGCGGTGCATACAATGCAAAAAGCCGAAATGCGTGGACGCTTGTCCGGTGAATATCCAAATACCGCAATTTATTGCAGAAGTGCATAATGGCGACATGAAGGAAGCTGCCCGCATACTTTTCACTGATAACAGCTTGCCCGCCGTATGCGGCCGTGTGTGCCCGCAGGAAACCCAATGTGAGGGAGTGTGCATTTTAGGTGCGAAGGGCCAGCCGGTAAACATAGGCAAGCTTGAGCGCTTTGTGGCCGACTGGAGTAGCGAGAACGGCATAGTGTTTACCGAAAAACAAACGCCTAATGGTAAGAAGGTGGCTATTGTTGGCAGCGGACCTGCCGGCTTGGCCTGTGCTACCGACCTGGCAAAAATGGGCTATACCGTTACTGTTTTTGAAGCTTTACACAAGCCCGGCGGCGTGCTGGAATATGGTATTCCCGAATTTCGTCTGCCTAAGGAAAGGGTGGTGAAAAAAGAAATCGACAATCTGAAGAAATTAGGTGTCATCATTGAAACCAACGTGATTATTGGGCGTACTATTACGGTAGACGACCTCTTTGATAAAGAAAATTTTGGTGCTGTGTTCATTGGCTCCGGCGCGGGACTACCTAAGTTTATGGGAATCCCCGGCGAGAATCTGAACGGTGTTTTCTCGGCCAATGAATTTCTTACCCGCAATAACCTCATGCGCGCTTACGATACAACTTATGACACGCCGATTTTTGTGGGACATAATGTGGCTGTAGTGGGCGGCGGCAATGTGGCTATGGACGCCGCCCGTACGGCCTTGCGTTTGGGCGCAAAGGTAACAGTGGTATATCGTCGTACCGAAAAAGAATTACCGGCGCGTGTAGAAGAAGTACACCACGCCAAGGAAGAGGGTATTATTTTCCACTTTCTGACCAATCCAACGGAGGTGTTGGGTAATGAAAATGGCTGGGTGCGTGGCTTGCGTTGTATTCAAATGAAATTAGGCGAACCCGATGAGAGTGGTCGTCGTAGTCCAGTAGAAATTCCCAATTCCCACTTCGAAGTAGCTGCCGATGTAATGATTATGTCACTCGGAACCTCGCCTAACCCATTAATAGCATCTACTACCCCCGGATTGGAAACCAACAAATGGCGCTGTTTGGTGGCGGATGACGATGGAGCCACCTCACGCCCCGGCGTATTTGCTGGTGGTGATGCTGTTACCGGCGCCGCTACGGTTATCTTGGCTATGGGTGCAGGCCGTAAAGCTGCTGCTGCTATTGACAGGTATCTTAATGGTTAAGCGTGAGACGTGAAGAGTTAAATAACTTTACCATTTCATCCCTTTATCCTTCTCCCGTTTTGCTTTTCGTTTCTCTACCATTTTTCTTTTGTCTGCCATGCTTACTTTCCTCTTGTTCTTCTTTGGTAGAACTATAGTTCCCTGATGAATAACCATCATTACTGCTCCGCGAGGTAGTTTGCTGCCTGCTTCCACCGAAATAGCTGTTACCGTTCCGGCAAAAGGAGCGCGAATAATATTGTGCATCTTCATTGCTACATAAACCATAATTTCCTGACCAGCGGTTACGGTATCGCCTACCTTTACCATGATTTTTTCCACAGTTCCCGGTATGAACGATTTAATTTCTTCGGGATTTGGACGTACCCAGGGCTTGCGCTTTTCATATTTTTTGGTATAGTTCGTTTCGTAAAGACGGCCGAACTCAAAAACACGTATTATTTGTTTTGGTGTATTTTCCATAATAACAACGGTTTAAAATGGTGGAACACCATGTTTCTTGTAAGGCTGGCCTGCATTTTTATCCTTTGATACTTCAATAGCATGCAGTACAAATTTGCGGGTATCTTTAGGTTCAATTACTGTATCGATATAACCCTTGGCGGCTGCCACATAAGGATTGGCAAATTTTTCTTTGTATTCGGCAACTTTTTGTTTACGCATGGCATTGGGATCAGGCGCTTCTGTAATTTCTTTACGGAAGATAATGTTTGCAGCACCTTCAGGCCCCATTACCGCAATTTCGGCCATGGGCCAGGCAAACACGAAATCGGCGCGCAGGTGGCGGGAATTCATAGCAATGTAACCACCGCCGTAAGCTTTGCGGAGAATAACAGTAATGCGGGGAACAGTTGCTTCGCTGTAAGCATACAGCAGTTTGGCGCCATGACGGATTACGCCGGCATGCTCCTGATCGATACCCGGCAGATAACCCGGCAGGTCTTCCAAGGTTACCATAGGAATATTGAATGCATCGCAGAAGCGAACGAAACGTGCAGCCTTATCGGACGAGTCGCAATCGAGTACGCCGGCCAAGGCCATCGGTTGGTTGGCAATAAAACCAATGGTACGTCCGCCTATCCGTCCGTAGCCAATCACAATGTTAGGAGCCCATCGTTCCTGTACTTCGAAAAATTCGGAACCGTCGGCTATTGCACGAATAACATCGCGAACGTCATAAGGCTTAACAGGGTCAATAGGAACAATTTTTTCGATGTTGAATTTTTTGTTAGGTTCTTTGGTTTCAGTTTGAAGCAAGCTCTTAGCATTGTTACTCCAGGGAATGTACGACAACAATTTTTTGATTTGTTCAAAACACTCTGTCTCGGTAAGGGCATAGAAATGTGCATTACCGGTAATTTCGCTGTGAATGCGGGCGCCGCCGAGTTCTTCCATTGAAATTTCTTCCCCCAGCACCGATTTAATCACCTCAGGGCCGGTAATAAACATCTTTGAAATGTTTTCTACTACAAACACATAGTCGGTGAGGGCGGGGGAATACACCGCACCGCCAGCACAGGGGCCGAGAATTACTGAAATTTGGGGAATAACGCCACTGTTCAAGGTGTTGCGGAAGAAAATCTCACCGTATCCGGCTAAGGAATTTACCCCTTCCTGAATACGCGCTCCGCCAGAATCGTTAATGCCAATCAGGGGAATACGCATACGCAGGGCATAGTCCATCATTTTTACAATTTTACGGGCATGCATCGAACCTAAGGAGCCACCGGCTACCGTAAAGTCTTGCGCATAAACCGCTACCGAACGGCCATGAATAGTGCCGGTACCGATGATTACACCATCGCCGGGCAGTTCTTTGCCGTCCATTCCGAACTCTCGTGCATCATGTTCAATGAACAAATCATATTCATGGAACGAACCTTCATCTAATAGTTGGTTGATGCGCTCGCGTGCAGGGAGCTTGCCCATAGCTATTTGCTTGGCGATAGCTTGTTCGCCGCCGCCTTGTTCAGCCTTTGCACGCCGTTTGTTCAAATCTCTTTTTAGAGTACCTAAATTTACCATAATTAGTTAGTTAGTTATACATAGGTTCATAGGAAAGGAATTGCAATGATAGGCTTTTTTATGAATAGTTTAAAATTTTTGCTTACATTTGTAACTTAATGTTAAAAACTTTATTACTATGAAAAGGTATATTATTCTATCACTCACCTGCTTGCTATTTTTTTCAGGAATTTCGGCACAGGACATCACATTGCCTGTACCTCAAATAGAGGGCGGACTTCCTCTAATGCAGGCGCTTAGCAAACGTCAAACGCTCAGGACATTCTCTTCTAAAGAGTTAGATGTGCAAACCCTTTCTAACCTACTTTGGGCTGCTAATGGCTTCAACCGCAGCGATAAACGTACTGCTCCAACTGCTATGAACCGTCAGGAACTCGAAATTTACGTTGTGCTATCTACCGGAGCCTATTGGCATGATGCAAAAAATAATGTTTTGATGCAAAAAAGCACGGAAGATTTACGCGCACTCACCGGCAAACAGGATTTTGTAGCAACGGCGCCACTAAACATTATTATAGTGGCCGATACGGAAAAGCAAGCCGGTAAAGAATACCAATATATTGATGCAGGATACATTTCCCAAAACATATATTTATTCTGTGCCTCGGAGGGTTTAGCTACTGTAGTGCGTGGTATGGTTGACCGTGAAGTTTTAGCTAAAGCCTTGAATTTCTCCGATACTCAAGCGATAGTTGTAGTACAGACTGTTGGGTATCAGCAATAGATTTATGAGTGATGAATGATGGGTTATGATTTGTTCTGAAGCGATAAGTTAGACTGTCGCCTTAGTGAATGTCAATAACCATAGAGGTGTCTTATTCTGAAAACGAGTATATTTTATGAATAAAAATAGCAAATATCTGTTGATATTGGTTATGTTTTTTATAGCTACAAACAGTGTTTCAGGACAAATCCCTGTGATTGAGACACCGAAACCTGCTTCTTTTACGATTATTATGCACGGGTTTAATAATCCGAATCCGCAGACAAGACAGGCAAATCTCCAGCCGACTGTTCCCAATCAGCCTAATCCGGTAGATGTGTATGAACGCAGCAGGAGAGAAATAGAGCAAAGGAACGCCGAAATTTTTAAAATGCTACGGGAATATTCAGCATCAAATCA
>JAIRUB010000063.1 GCA_031254635.1 Prevotellaceae bacterium
TTGCAATAAAAGCATTTTTTTGTTCATATATTTTAAAAGACCGTAAATATATGAAATGTAAATATTTAAACAATGTTTTATCAACACTTTTGACTATTAAGCCACACTTTTGACTATTAAGCCGAAATCTATAAAAGACATTGATGAAATATGGTACATCAAAAACGAGAAGCTATATTTTTATGATAAAAAATAATCCTCCTACAAACCGCAGGATGATTACTTCTATGTATCCAGGGAGGGACGAACCCTTGCCTCGACACCGCAAAAGTACAAACTTTTCTTTAAACTGCAAAAAAAATATCATTTTTTTACCAAAAAATTTGCAGATTCAAAAAAATCATCTACCTTTGTAGTGTGCTATTATACTAATACATTAATAAGATGATAGAAATTAACAACTTAGAATTTAGATATGGTCGAAATCAAGTCTTCGACAACATATCTTTGTCCTTAGGCTCGGGGAAAATTTATGGGCTTTTAGGGGAAAATGGTGTGGGAAAAACCACATTGCTGCGAATTATCGGCGGGTTACTGTACCCTAAAGCCGGTAATTGTAAGGTTTTCGGCATAGAAGCAGGAAAACGTTTACCGGCTGTATTGCAAGAAATATTTTACATTCCGGAAGATTTTGTCCTTCCGCCCGTAAATATTTTAGCTTATGCCCAAAGAAACGGAGCCTTTTATCCCAGCTTCAGCCTGCAACAATATAAGGATTATTTGCAGGAGTTTGGCGTGCCCGCAGAACGTAAATTTACGGAACTCTCGTTCGGACAACGGAAGAAAGCCTTTATAGCCTTTGCCTTAGCTGCTAACACGAAGTTATTGTTGTTAGACGAGCCGACGAACGGTTTAGACATTCCTTCCAAATCGCAATTTCGGCGTTTGGTGGCTAGTGCCTTAACAGAGGAAAACACCTTTGTAGTGTCCACCCATCAGGTGCGGGATTTGGAAAGCTTGATTGACCCGATTATTATTCTGGATAATAACGAGGTTTTGCTCAATCATTCGGTAGAAGAGATTTCTCAAAAGTTCGATTTCGGCTCCGACTTTGAACGGCTGTTCAATGCGGTGGTATCGGATAAGGCTAAATTCAGACAATTGTTTAACTAATAAAACCACGAATATGAATAATGTATTTTCATCGCATAGATTTTTATTGATGCTGCGGAAAGAAGCAGCGGATTTGCGCCACAAGTTTATAAAAACACTACTGATAGCCTTTGGCATCGGGTTGTTTTTCTTTTTTTTGATAAATTATTTTAAGCAAATAGAAGCGCCCGAAAGCGGGGAGTTCGAGAAGGTACGTCTCCTTATAGGAACTTTAGTGGTGCTTTGTAATATGCTTTTTGCACCTTTTATATTATATAAACGCTTCAATTATCGCACCGTGGGGGTAAGCCATTTTATGCTGCCTGCCTCGCAATTGGAAAAATGGCTGTCAATGTTTTTTTATTGCATCATTGTAATGCCGCTATTAACCATTGCAGCGCTGACCTTAGCCGACCTTTGTTTGTTGCCCTTTTACCCAATGAGCGGAACAAGCCTGTGGTTTTTAGACGGTATTGCTACTCGTGCTTTCGGTATTATGCCCTTGGGTTTCTTTTTGTACCTCTTACTCGGTCAATCGCTGTTTTTCTTATGTAATATATGGCTTCAAAGCAGCAAGGTGCAAAAAACCTTTGCCGTACTGATTATTATTAGCGTGGCTAATGGACTGTTTTCGAGGTTGCTTCTCGAATTGTTCCCTATAGCCGACAGCAGTGATATGTTAAATATCTCTGTAAGTATTGCCGAGTCTTATCAGGCAGGCGATGCGATACAGGCTATTTTTGGCACGAGAGAAACTTGGCAAATAGTATCAACATTTCTAACTATATTGATACCTATGGGAGTGTGGTATGCAAGTTTTATGAAATGGAAAGAACAAGAATTATAATTGCTATAAGATGGAATTTAACAATCATAAAGCTATATACTTGCAGATAGTTGATTATATCTGCGAAAAGGCGCTGGTAGGAGAGTGGCTTGCAGGAGCTCGCATTCCTTCGGTACGCGAGCTGGGCGTATTGCTCGAAGTGAATCCGAATACCGTAATGCGCTCGTATGAACACTTGGAAACTAACGGTATTATTATGAATAAACGAGGTATAGGTTTTTTTCTGACGGACGATGTATTTGAAAAAACAGTAGCCCTGCAACAACAAACATTCGTCACCGAAAGCCTTCCCGTATTATTTAAAAATATGTGTTTGCTGCGTATCTCATTCGACGAAATGAAAGCGCAGTACGAAGCATTTTGTAAATCGAATTATCCGCAAAAATAAAAATAAAACATTATGAAAATGAAAAAAAGTAATATAGTATTGCTTATTGTCGCCCTCTTGTATTTTTCCTATGCAACTGTTAATTACTTTATGGCGAAACAATTTGCAAGGCAAATGGTAGAGAAGTATAGCGGTGTTGAGCAGTGAACAATAACTGAATAATTGAATAAACGATGCAACTTTTTTGAAAAAAAGTCGTCTATATAGTACAGATTTCTTATTAAAAATTATAACCAAACATTATGACAAAACGTATTTTATTATTGACCTTGCTTCTTTTCGGTATGTATAATGCGCAAGCCGCACGCAGTAACGGTACGGGTATTAAAGGAATTATTATTGACGGAACAGACAATACCCCGTTAGAATTTAGCACAGTGAGCCTGTCCGACAGCACAGCTAAGGTAATTGCCGTAAGAACTACCAACGAAAAAGGCGAGTTTATCTTGACTGCCATACCTGTTGGCGAATATAATCTGAAAGTTTCTTATGTCGGCTATGCCGAATTGATACAGTCAATAAGTGTAACAGGGGGACAAACGGAAATAGACCTTGGGAATATTATTATTGAACCCGATGCTCAGCAACTATCAAGCGTAGTGGTAACGGGCAAGCGCCCCACCATCGAGCGCCATATTGATAAATTGGTGGTTAACATAGCCAACACCATAGCTGCCGACAACAGCACTGCCGAAGAACTGCTGAAAAAAGCCCCCGGCGTAACCATTGATCGTGACGGCAATGTAATGCTCAACGGAAGAGCGGTGCAGGTGTGGATTGACAACCGCCCTACCCATCTCAGCGGTCAAAATTTGGTAGCCCTGCTCAGCGCCACCGATGGCTCTACCATCGATAAGATTGAGATTATTGATAACCCATCGAGTAAATACGATGCTGCCGGCAGCGCCGGAATTATCAATATCAGGACGAAGAA
>JAIRUB010000068.1 GCA_031254635.1 Prevotellaceae bacterium
CGATATCTTCGCTTCCACAATGAATACATTTAATCACTTTACTTATCATGATCAATCGCTTCTACAACAATGATATATCATTTATCCCAACTTATCAACCATTTTAATGCATGACCGAAGCTAAACACATACTTTTATATCTGACTTCACTAAAATAAAAAAGCAAAAATGGAATAATACATAAAAAGACGTGATTAAATTGGTGTCAAAACGTGTAGAAATATCTGTAAGTTTGTTCGTGTTTTTCGGTTTAATGTCACTTTTACTTTTGTGCATAAATCTTCGCTTCACTAACTTTTCTATAAATTCTGTCCAACTCTGTCTCGGGATTGGAGGCCTTATTTTACTAATTTCGGGATTAATGCTTAAAAGAAAATACAAAATTTCATTCCCTGTAAAGGCCATATAATAGACCTCCTCGGAATTTATAAATAGTGTGGGTGTTTGTTTTACGTAAATGAGGCATAGTTTGTGAGTGTTGGTGTATATAGGTATGAAAAAGCATCTAAATTAAACTCAGAAGACTTTAAACAATTATTCGGGGTTAAAAAAGAAACCTTTGATACCATGGTTACAGTTTTAAAAACCGCTTATGCTACAAAACACAAACGATGAGGCAGACATGTAAAATGATATAGTATAATAAAAGTTACAGTGGATCTTGCCAAGATGTGATATAATAGAAGTAGAAAGGTGAGATTCAGATGGTGCAAAGAAGTTACACGGCAGAATACCGAGTGAATGCGGTAAAATTGGCAAAAGAAATGGGAGGCAGCGCGGCGGCGCGGGAGTTAAAAATTCCTGCTGACACGCTCTACATGTGGATAAGCCGAGCAAAGAGCGGTGATTTACCTCTTCATGAAACGCCGCCGGAAGCAAAGAATGTCTTGAATTTGGCGGAGCGAAATAAAGAGCTTGAACGAGAAGTTAAAATGCTCCGAAGCCAAAATGCGCAAGTGTTGCGTGAAAAACAGATATTGGAGGATGCGGCGGCTTTTTTCGCCGCACGCCGGAAGAAATAGGGAAGCGTCTGAGATTTGAGTACATAAAGGAATATGCGAAAAAGTCAGAGATTACGCTGTATTGCCGCATTTTGCGTGTAACGCCGCAGGGGTATGGCAAGTATCTGAAAAGTTTGACGAAGCCCTACAAATATGCCCAACTTCTGGCGGATATTCGGGCAATTTTAGCAGAGGATGAGTTTAATACAACATACGGGAAACGGCGGATGTTTGAGAAGCTACAGTTGGATTATGAATGTCCGCACTGTTACAACACGGTCGCAAAGGTGATGCGGGAAAACGGCTTGTTGCATATGGAAACCAACAAAAACAACCCCAACAACCAAAAAACAAGTCGCAAAGGTGATGCGGGAAAACGGCTTGTTGCATAAGCCGAACAAGCCTAAAGGGCTCACGAAGGCTGATAAGGCGGCGCAAAAGTCGGACAATTTGCTGAATCAGGATTTTTCGTCCGAGGAGCCGAACAAGAAGACGGTGCCCGACATAACCGAATTTGAGGGGTGCGACGGGAAGCTTTACACCAGCGCGGTTTTTGATTGTTTTGACAACGCTTGCTTAGGCTTATCAATGGCGGGCAATATGCGAAAGGAACTCGTAATTGAAACATTTACGCAGGCGGCGGGGCAGCATGATTTGCGCGGGGTAATCGGTCATTCGGATCGCGGAAGTCAGTACACAAGCGAGGATTTTCGCGCAGTTTTAAGGGAATTGAAAATCATCCAAAGTATGAACGGTGTGGCGGGACGTTGCTTGGACAACGCGAAATGCGAAAGTATGTGGGCGCGTGGGAAGTGTGAAATTGAGGCATGTTACGACACGAAAAGGATGACCTGCGAAGAGCTTAAAGCCTTGATTTTCCGGTACTATATGAGTTATTGGAATAATCGAAGGATTTGCTCGGCAATCGGTGGTGTTCCGCCAATGGTGAAACGCGGAGTGTATTACGAGAAGTTGATTGATGAGGCGGCGTAAAGTGTATGGTAATTATGGGGTTTGCCGCAAGTGTGCGCCAAACGCCCGAAATAATTATACTTTATGGCATGTTGTCAAGTGGCAGGCGGTTGTATTTCGATTCGCGAAATCTCCACCGGCATGTATGCCCCCTTGACAAGAGTAGGTTGCAATTTGACAAAATTTACTGAAACTAATATTGACAATATCAAGACTTGTTTCGAAGGTTATTCCTGAAAAAGAATTACCTAAGTATCTTGGCAAGGGATGGGTTTTGAAGACCCAGTTGCAATCGGGTGATGCCATCATGGAAAAGAGCATAGATGTTGAAAAGATTACTAATGATGCTTTAGAGCAGGCAAATAAGCAGATAACCGAAGAGATGGCGCAAGTAGATGTCGAAAGAATCACTGAAAAAGCAATGGCGCAAGTGAGAAAGCAGATAGACGATGCAATAACAAAGGAAAAACAAAGATTGCTCTGAGTGAATAACCTATTTTCACTCTTTTCTATTTTTTTAAAGAATATCTTGTTATACGCTGTTAGCGGCTTCGCTCGATTGTGTAGGTGTGGTCTTTTTCCTGTTCAATTTGGTGTTCGCGCTCCTTGGCTTGTTCGCGGATATTTGTTAAGATGCGGGCTTGATAGGGAGGCAGTTTTTCGATGACTTTTTGGAAACCATAATCCTCGATTACGTTAAGCCATCGATCAATTTGATCATACAATAGCCTGTCACGGACGGATTCGGGCGGATTGTACATTTTTTCGCTTGAGTTTAGAGATGGCCGTCTGCAGTTCAATGAAGTTATTTCAATTTGCATTAACCGAAGCATAAGAGAAGGAGACAATACGTCTGTTGGTCAATTGTTCCAAACGATTTGGAGAATTGCACGAAGGGGTGGCGATATAGAAGATTTTAGGAGAGACTTAACTGGTGGTGCCCTTATTAACAAGATATGGGAAAAGATTAGCCGTCACAAAATAACGAGCATGTTTCTACCGTCATGGCGCTATTCAATACGTGATTATTCTAAGAAGTAGCTTTGAGGGCTTTTTTAAACCTTTTTAACCGTAACTTTGTAGTTTATGCCATATGTTAACGGTTTAAGGCTGTCTTATCCCGAAATAATTTCCCCCCTCAATTTGAGCTAACTTACGACACACTACTTCAACACCATGCTAGTACAACATTACCAAAACAACTTCCGAAAAATACCAAAATACACAA
>JAIRUB010000087.1 GCA_031254635.1 Prevotellaceae bacterium
GGATTTGACGAAATTAAGACCGCCTTAGCCACAAGGCTTAAATTCTTAATAAACTATCAACTATTGCCTAAAATGCTGATGCACGGCTTTCCGGTAGCCGGCTACACCTTTGAGTGGGACGACAGCGCCGAGTACACGCCTGAGGAAATGCAGCGCATTGAACAAATGCTGCTGAACAATTACGAGATAGACCCCGTTTATTTCCAGGACAAGTACAATATACCGATTACAGGTGTTAAGGACAATGATCCCGACCCTTTCGGGTAGGGAATAGCCATAATGCGTCCGGCTCGACCGCTATTCCCGACATACAAGCCGTTGCTGACTTGTACGGTAGCCATTCTTTTGACCCGCAAAGCAGGCTACTCAAGGGCGATGCCGAACTGATAAATCATATCTACAACTACGGTACCGGCGGCGTGAATGACACGCTGCTGCAACGCTATGCCGGCGGATTCGACAAAGCCGTTACGCAGGTGTTCGGCGCAGGACGACAATACCCAGAATTGGAGCAAACATTGCGCCTAAATGCCGGAAGGTTTGGAACGTATAAAACCTATGACCTTTGTCGGGAATTGGAGCGGGCGCGGGAGGCTGGACTCTCATTAGACGAATTTCAAGAATTTGTCGGCGGCAGCATAGGATTGTATAACGGCTACCAGCGGACGGAGTACAATACGATGGTCGCCCGCTCACGGACAGCAAAACAGTGGGAGCGGTTTAAAGAAGAAAAACTGCACTACCCTAATATTGAGTGGCTGCGCACCTCCAGCGCAAAACCGCGCGCCGAACACTTGGGATACGCCGGACTTATCCTGCCGATGGATGACCCGTTTTGGACGAACAACCAGCCGGGCAACCTGTATAACTGTAAGTGCGACTGGCGAAGCACCGACAAAGCCGCCACCCAAGCCCCCGACACAGACTACAAGCCTGCGGCGGGATTAGAGGGCAATCCCGCCCAAACAAACGAGTTAGTTACCGAGCGGCACCCCTACTTTAACCGCAACAGGAAAGCCCCCGGCTGGGTAAATGATAAGGCTGTACTGCAATGCCCCGATGAAGTATGTTTTATTGAAAGAACAACGCCAAATGGGAACAAGTACCTGGAGCATCGTTTAGTGGGTAAAATGTCGGAGGCGGCAGAGAATAGGATTATTACGCAGCTATTGGCAGACAGCGGATATAGAGATATAAAGTTACTTCCGATAATACGAGAGTCAGAGCAAGGATTACGCGCCCGGTACTATGGCAAGGACTTTCTGTCAAGGACAAAATGCCCTGATGCTTCTATGGGTGGAATAATGGTGGAATATAAGCGAACCAATAGGGCTAATTTAAGTATAAACATAGGCGCGGCAGCGTTAAAATCCAATATTGCCGTCATAAAGATAAAGCCCGGAAAATTCGTGTCGGAAACACATATTGAAAATGTTGTAAATAGGCAGTGGAGTATGGGTAATAGAAAAAATTTAACGGAAATAATAGTAATCAATAATGGAAACGTGCTATCGTTTAAGCGACCATAAAAACAAACTGCCGGTATTACTACCGGCAATTACGTTTTGAAAGAAATTCTGCGTAGCTCGCGAGCATGCATCTGTCCCTTTCAAGCGCAAAGTTACAAACTTTTTATTTAAAAACAAATTTTCAACCATTTAAATAATATTTAATGACACCAAAAGAGTTTACCGAACAGTTAAAAGAGATAGGCATTGAAATTCAGAATTTGGCTGATAATGAAGCGCCTGTTATAGCCGGTAAAACCGCCGCCGACTTTTTTACCGAAAACTTTCAGCGCCAAGGGTTTTTAAATCAATCATTGACCGCCTGGCGTGATGTACAGCGGCGCACCCACCCGCGGACCACCCCAAAGGGACAAACGGCTGCCGGTCGGCAAATCCTGTTTGGCGAAACCCGCAACCTAAGCCGCAGCATAGACTACGATGCCGGCAGGGGCAAGGTAACAGTGTATAGCGATGTGAAATATGCCCCCTACCATAACGAGGGCACAGATAAGTTGCCCAAACGTCAATTCATAGGCGACAGCGAAAAACTAAACGAATTAGTAATAAGCGAAATAAACAGAAAATTAAAAGAAATTCCTAAAAAATAATGCAATGGAACAATTATTAGCTGATATTCAGAACCGCCTGGCGACTGCCCCGATGGCGGGCGACTACGCACAGCCTCGCAAAAATGACAGGCTATTTGAATACGTGGACTTGGACTGGGGGCAAGTGGACTTCTACACCGGGCAAATGCCGCCCGTAAAATTTCCCTGCGCCCTGTTGGATATTAATGCCGCTACATACAGCAACGAGGGGCGGCTGGTACAGATAGGAATTGTAACCGTACAGGTACGTATTTTAGACCTTGTTTTAAGCAACAGCGGCGCGATGGCGCCCGATGGGCAGCGGGCAAAAGCCGCCCGAATGTTTTCGCTGCTGAGTGAAACCAATCGGCTACTGCACGGCTTTCACGGCGAGGGTTACGGCAGGCTCACCAAGCAGGGGCTTAGCCGTATGAAGCGGCGCGATGGGCTTAAAGAATTTGTGCTTACCTACAGCGTACAGCTAACCGACAGCAGCGCGGTACCCGTTCATCGGCGCGTGAGCGCCGCCCCGGTGGTGCAGGTGGAAAGGCAGTAATAAAAAAAGCCCCGAAATTCGGGGCTTTTTTATTAAGAATTTAATTGCTTTGGTTCCGGTAGCAGTTGCTCAATAAAGTTCAACACTTGGTAATTGTCGTCTCGGCAGATAAAGTCCTGCTCCTGCGTAGCTAATAAACGAAGCATTGCGCGGATGGTATAAAGGTACTCATCGGCATCGCCCTCTATTATCGCTGTCCAACTACGCTCCATTGTGGGCTTGTTAAAGTTAAACGTTACCATAATTAGCTACCATCAATTTAGTTGAAATTTTTAAGCGCAGTTCCTTGTCGTCAATTTGACACACATCGCTCATAATGTCTAACAAGCGGTCGGCGGTTAGCCGATTGTGGTTGCGCCTGGCAGGTAATGTTTTAGCAACGGACATAAGCTCTACAAACTCGTTAAATTTAATAATAAGTTCCTCCGCCCAATCTCTAAACAGTTTAGCGCGCTCACTTTTAATAAAAAAGCCAAGTCGGATGATGCCACGCTTTGTCCACAGAGTGGTGTTGTGTGGAATTTTTAACGCGCCCTGCTGTTCGCCGTTTAAAATTTCAACGGCAGTTACAAAATGCTTACCCTCAATTAGCTCTGCGCTGTTATTCATCTTATGGCAGCGCAATGTGTACTCGCTGATACCATAACCATTCGCCACCTCCTTGGTGGTCATTAGATACTCGTGCTGCTCGTTGGGCAACACCGTTACCGTAACACCTTCGGTTACGGTCATTGGCAGTAAGGTGCCAGCTTTCTTTTCGTTTAACATATAACGTAATTTTTAAGCACGTGGACAGAAAAAAAACGGCGTCCACTTCCCGCTGCTAAGTCCTTACGTTGCAGGCTTGCGGTCGTTTCCGATACCGCGCAGGGTTGAACGCCGCGTACTGCGTATCTTTTCGGGCATAAAAAAGCCCACAAAGCAACGCTCGGCAGGAGTCCTGCCTGCAACAAATAAATACTTAGCATTGCAAAGATACAATATTTTTTAATTATCCACATACTCGGTCATTAATTTTTTCCTTTCCGCTTCAACATCAATTTTTAAATACCTTAAATATGTCTTATATTTGATATGATGCACGGGCAAGACGTAGTACTTCCATACGGCGCGGTAGTTCCTGTCCTGCCGTCCGGGCTCGTAGTACTGTCGGGTAATTTCCTGCACACGCTCGGCAATTTGTAAGGTATATAAAGTGTTAAATGCCATTAATTTTATCGTATTACCATAGATTCAGCAAGGCGTATGACCTTACGGGCAAGGTCGCTGTTTTGGGTTTGTTTGCCGTTCAGTATATTGCTGACGGTACAAGGGCGGCAGCCACACCACCGGGCAATCCTGCCTTGGTAGCCGCTCGGTAAATTGGCTGTTATATCGGTTAGCCTATAACGGGGTTGTTGGTTTGCCTTTGTCATAAAGTTTTATTTAGGTTGAAACAGATAGCTGCCGAAGCACATTAACACATCGCCCCAGGTTATTATTACCTTGTCGCCGCTGTCGGTTGTACAGTACAGTTTGTCGCTCCCGTTTGTATCGGGGTCGCCTATTTTGTACAAGTACAGTGTCCTGTTATCCCAAGTTAGTATTTTCATTAACCTACATTAAAATTAACAAGATAGCCGTAACACCGCCGCCTAATGCGGTTGCTAACCAATCAATCCAGCAAAAAACGCTTTTCCTGATGGTCAAGTCGTAGAGTTCTTTTAAAAAGCCAATGAATACGGCTATTAAAATAGCTATCCACCAGTTGGGAGCAAAGGCAGCTATCCAGCCGCCGGCGAAGAAGTGCAGGAGTTTATCTACGCCTACTTTTTTGATTATTAAATCCTGTAATTCCATATCGTTTTTATATTAAATTTGTTTATGCCTCAGTCATACCCAGCGGAACCGACACCCAGGCGCCAATATCGTTCTTGTATTCTGCTTTTACATAGAACTTACTGACCGCCGGACGATAGGCGGCTTCAATAATACGTACGCCGTCAATAAAGGTTTCGCTGCCGCTTTCTTCTGCCATTTTCCGTAACTGCATTACGCGGCTTGCCTTTAGGTTGCCCTGCTGGTCTTTTGCCAGCAGTTTGAGTATGGCGGTTACTAACATCTTACTGTCCTTATCTTTTACTAAGGAGCCAATGAAATCCTTTACCTTAGTGATACCCTCGTTGACCGTGTCATCGTAATTGTCCGTAACGTATTGCCCAAGGGTAATACGGCGGTCGCCTTTAACATTGGTAAAGGTGTTGCTGCGTTGCTCAACAGGCGTTTCGTAGATTTCAGCTTTCATACTTAGCGCCTTTTGGAAGGCATCGTACACGGCTGATTTTTTAGTTTTTAACTCGCCGCTAACCGTTTGTAAGTCGGGGAAGATGGCGTTAATAGTTTCATCAACGAGCGCCTTGTAGGTCTCGCGGTTTTCTTTGTCCTGCGCCTTTTTTTGTTCGGCTGCCCGGTTGACTTTAAAAGCCTCATACTGCCGATGCTCCTCGGCGGTCATTGTTACTTGTGTTGCTTCCATAATATTGTAAATTTTTAGTGTTTTTAGCGATTTTTTGCTTATTATTAAACTCGTGGTATATTGCCCGCAGTTCGGATATGGTAATATCATTAAACCATTGTCTTTTTGCTGCCCTGCAAGCTATTGCCTTAATGGTGCCTATATTGTGGCTTGTACGGCATAATTCAAGCCAGGCGCCTATTGACTTTATTACGCGCTTGCGCCAAATGTTATAACTATTCCCATCAAAGCCTTTGATTGCGACCAGACCGGTTAACCGGGCAATCATAACAGCCCACTCTACGTCAGTCATTGCGCTTAAATGTTCCGTGCGGTTGTTGGTAAACTCCATTACAACATCTTCTTTTTCGGGCGCTCCCGGAAGCTGCTTTAACAGGGCGTAAAATTTTCTATAATTGCGGATTGCGTTCATATTTTGGCTTCCTTAAATTCTGTTTTTGGACTACTTTTCCATAAAAGGCGATTAGCCTGTGTCCCATGTCGTACATTTTTTGATGTTCTTTGCACATCTGCTTGCCTTTTACATTCCTCTTATAGCAGCCATCTACCGCACAATCATTTAAAAATATTAGTCTCATGTCCGTGCATTTTGTTAAATATTGTTAATTTGTCGGGCACCGGCTTCCCAAATTGTAAATGGGGCGCAAGCACCCTCTTTAAACCTGCTTACCGGTAAGGGCACCCGATAAGCCTCTATCCAAACTTTTACCCCCGCGTGGAACCGGATAGCGTTAGCCGTCCGCCCTGCCGGGTTTTTGCCGTCTGCGTGTGAAATGAATATAAACAGCTTGCGCGGGAACTCATCTACTAAGGCTTTGGCAGTGTCCTTGTTCAGCCCCGAATATTGTACGCTGTCAATTACTACCACGTCCGGCGACTTTTGCGCCCGCAGCCGTATCAGCAGTTCATCAACAGGCTCTTTGTCTAAGAGGACAAATCGCCGTTCAACGCCCTGCATTCCTATGGCTTTTATCGCATTCTGAAAACTCAGCGATAAGCCCTCTTCCAACGAATTATAAGCCACACGACCAAAGTTGGCAAGGTACTTGCATAGTTGCAAAACGAAGCGTGTTTTGCCGTTGCCCGGATTGCCCCAAACCAACCAACAGCCACCCAGTTCCGGTGTGCCGAAACTGTCGTACCATTCGCCCGTGAACTCCATCACATTGGGGTTGTACCGGATAATGTCCGCCACGCTCTTTGCCCTATTTTGTACCTTTTTGGGCATTACTTAATCCTTGCTAAGTTCTTCCAACATCGCATCGGCGAACTTTACAGCATCACGGGAGATAGCTTTAAAATCTCCTTCATCTGTCGCCTCAGCGTTTACAATAGTCACACAATTGCTCAATAAGCCTTGCATTGCCAGTCCTGCGAAGTACTCGCGCTTGGTTACGCCGCAGGTATTTGTTGAGTCTGCAAATTCTATTATTGGATATGCAGTTTCATTTCCTAATTGCTTCGCTTTTTCTGTCATATTATTTAATTGTTTTTGCTTTTTCAATTGAAGTCAATAATTCATCGAGTAAAGCGCTTTCGGCGGCTTCGTACATTTCATAACTTCCTGTAAATTCACACCTTTTATCGTCATAATATTCGCCAATCCATTCATCTGGAACATCAATAGATACACAGCACCTTACCCCTTTCACATCCCGAAACCATTTCAGCGCAAGTGCAACAGAGGGGGCGCACACGTAGTGAAAGAGTGTGTTTTTGTGGATAACATCGCCAACATCGGTTAAATCGCCATTATAAGTATATGAAACGAGCGTTTTCCAATCAAACCCCGCTTCTTTGAGCCGCTTTGCTTGCTCAGAAGTTACTAATTGTAGTTGTTTTTCCATAGTTGTTCTGTTTAATTCGTTTAATTAAGCTGTTTTGCGTAACTCAATACGAACACGCCGCAGACTGCCTCCTGTTTTCACAACCACCGCTTTCACATCGGCTTTTTCGTTGTTTACTTTCGCAATCATAGCTACCTGCGTATTCTGAAATTCCTCCAAAGCCTCGCGCCCATCGGGTGTTATTTTCTGGTATCGGCTGCCGAAACGACTAAAGATTTCGGCGTAGCCCACTTTTTTGTACAAAATATTGTTCTCTATTTTTCGGCGGAGACCATCGGCGCCCATCATATACCACCCGCAAAAGCCCTCGGTGGCATTCCATATAGCCTTTAGCTCCAAAAAGGCAGCGTATGACAAGTCGCCGGCTTCGTCCAAAATAATTAAGGGGTTGGGGATACTTTTCAGATAAAACACCAAATCTGCGTACATGTCGGCATACCTGCCGGCGCTCCCAACCCCAAACTCCCGCGCTATGGCACGCATTAGCTGATATTTGCTTTTGTATTGCGAGCAGTCAATATATACCGCCATTCGGTTTTCCTTTACGTATTGCTGTGCCGTGTACGTTTTTCCGATGTCAGCCATATCGCACAGCAGTCCGCTCAATGAACCCGACTGACACGCCTGCAACTGCGTATATACGTGCATAAATACCGGTGTTTTTGCCGTTTTCCACGCTGTCTCTTCGTGCAGTTGTACGTCAAGTTTTCGGGCAATACTAATCCAGTTGGCATCCGAAAGGACATTGTCTAACTCGCCCTTCTGAATACGGCTTAGCTGTGCGCCGTTAATACCCAAAGCTACCGCCATTTTAGCGGCGCTCTTGTAATGTAAAAGCCTGCCTTTAATGGCTTTTACAATTTTCTGTTTAAATTCTTTTGTAATCATATTTTTGGTGTTTTAAAAATTAAAAGTCCGCCATTGCCCGTTCCGCCCAATATTCTTCGCTGTAGTCGCCTACCGGTACCGGAACCATATTGCCCTCGCCCTCATTATCCGTTGTTTTCCACGGTTCACCTTCCACAGTAGCAATTTGAGGTAAGTTATTAATCGTCCGAACCTTTGCCAAATTCGCTTTACCCTCCTTAATCACCTTGTCGAATTTTGCGATATACTTCGCCTGCTCAGTCATCGCGCTGGTATCGGTGTCCGTTGTTTCGGCTTGTGAAGTGCTAAATGTCTCTATTCTTGCACATTCAGCAATAAATTCGCCATTTTGATAGATATACACGTTTTTAATGTCATCGCCGGGCATATAATAAGCCTGTACTGTGTAATTATTGGGCGCTAAACGCGCCAGTATTTCCGGAGTAGGCAGCATATACTTTTGGTATTGCACCCTGCAATACATATTGCGTTGTATGCTGGTGGTGGCGCACTCGCCTATGTATCGTGCCAGCAGAACGCGGTTAGGCGCCGGGAGTTCCGGATTACGGCGATTGTGCAGCACTTCAATCCGCGTCATACCTTTATATGTTTTTTGGTCGCGGTGCAGCCCGTTGTTATAATTTTCAATGGCAGCCCGGTCATCGGCAACTAACTGCTCAAAAGAATAGGTTTTTTCCTTGATGGTGTACTTATCTGTTGTTTCGTCATATACACGTTCACCGCCTGTGCGGTTAGCCTCCAGGCGAGCATAAAAACGACCGATACCGTCCTGGTGGCGTTTTTCGTAACCGTACTTTTTTTGCCGATTGAATTGCTCTGCGTGTTTTTCCTGCGAATTACCCGGAGCGCAGAAGCGAACTATGGGAAACACTACATTTGCCTTCATTAAATCATCTTTGAAGTGCCCTACAATGTGATGCTCTACTTCCACCTCCTGTGGCATACCGTACCTGCGCACGTCAATAAAACGAAACATATCGCGCAGGCAATCAATAAACAGTGCAGTGTTTTTCTTTACCGAATATGCCGCGCCGATAAGTGCGCCGCTCGCCACGTCATAAGCATAATAGGCTTTTACGCGGTTGCCATCGTGCATACGGCGCGGAAGGTCGCGGTCGTCAAGTGAAATTTTACTTAACGCCCACTTAGGCGAATGTCGGTGGTAGTGCGGACGGATATTGCTAATGTAGTTGTGATTTGTGCCGCGTATTGATTCCACAATGGCACGATTTTTGGGATTGTTAATATAATTCCGACAAGTCGCCTCGCTGATGGTGATATATACGCCTTTCTTTTCATCAAAAAAATCTTCACGGTTAAACAATACGCCTGTTTTTAAATCTACAATGTCTAGTAAGCCTGCAATAAATGCCATATAATATTCGTGTACCCAAGCGCCATACGGGTTATTACTCATACAGTAAATAGACAGTATTAACCGCTCTAACTGTTCATTCACTTTGCGTGAATGTATATTGCCGTAATTTTTATGTACAAAACTCTGTAAGCCGTGTTTGGTAAACAAATCGTACCGCTCGCGCAGCCTCCGCTCGTGGGCAGGCAGAGTATGCGGATACTTACCGCGTATTTCATTTACCGCACTGGCTACTACATTCCAGGCTTTAGCGGTACTGCATCCGATTGCCCGCCGCTTGGATTTTATCTGTTTCAACATATCAACGGCAGCCATAAGAACTATTGCATTGTTATAGTATTCAACAGCCTTATCGTGATTTTTCAGCGCTAAACGCTCGCCGCTATTCAATTCGTAGTCAGTAAAAAATGATTTAACCTCTACATCTTCACGAATATAGCGTTCCAATTCGTACACGTGGCATTTTTTTACGGGGTCGCCGAATTTATCAATAATCGCCTGCTTGCGGCACTCCTTTACAATGCTGTTATAAATAATCTCAACCCCAACCCCGTAACAGGCACGGTTGGCGGTTTGTAGATATTTACGCTGCCTGTCATTTTCATACGTTTTGTAAGACAACCCCGCCGCTATCCATTCGTCAAGTGTGATTAGTATGTTGTTACCGTTACGCCGCATTTGTCGCTGTTTTTTTTGAAAAAATGTTTATCTTTGCAACACAATTAAAAAACTATCGTTTTAGGCTGTACGTTTTTTTGTCCGTCAATAAAAATTCTTAACAAACCAAGTAAAGATGAGCCTTGAAAATTATCTTGTAAAAGCATGTAGAGCTGGTGAAGAGATACGCTGGTCGTTCCCCTGCGAGCGGGAGCAAGCACTCTATAATCTCTTAAAAGAGATTGGACCTCGGAAATACGATTCTTTTGTTCGGGAACATCTGACAGACATCCTGAAATACATTTCGCTATCTCCTTCTCAACGCGCCCAAAAGAAGTGGGTAAATCACCCTCAAATTCTACTGATTCTCTGTGCATCAATTCAAATATCTGTTGCAGTTGAGAAATTCCTAAACGATATAGCCCCGATAGCCCACATTGTTGACGGCGGTTCATATCGCGACTTTCATACAGTGATAGCGCGAGGTCTTGCTCTTCTAAAGTTATCGCCTCTGTTTGCAAAGTTTCCGTTTGACGGGTTTGGTAATCCTTTTTCATAATTTATTGATTTTAAAAGTTAAAAAATTGCCCGTCTTTCCGGGCTGTCACCCTCGTACCGCGAGTTACGTACCGTGTCTTGGATAATTATTTAAAGGAGTGTTTTTAGGTCTTTTTTCAAAATTCTTTAAATCCCGTTTAAGCAGCGCAAACATTGAAAAGCCCGCGAAAGCCATTACCCACTGGTGCGAATGACCGGATAAGGTTGCTTCGAGCGCTGTAATTCCCAGTACCAAAAACAGGTACATAAATACTTTTTGGAGTGTTTTCATAATGGTTTGATTTTGATTAGTTTTTTACATATTTTTCTGCATACATCCGCCTGACACGGTCGGCTTTTTTGCCCGCTGCGCCGTGATGCAGCGCCAAGATTACTGTTTGCGCCGTGCAGCCTGCCTCTTTTGCCAGCTCCTGCTGCCAACCGCGCTTGGGTACTTTTAGTTGTGTTTCCATATTTTAATTGTTTTAAAATTTTTACTTACCTTTACCGAAAATTTAATTAGCTAAAAACTTATGAGAAAAGAGACCTTTGAAATGCTCGAATACGTCTATGATAACGTTATTTGTCCTAAATGTGGTGTTAGGAAAACTTACCGTCCTACCGTTGGGGATGCCTTTGATGAAGGTGGGTGTTCGCATACGGAGGTAATGGAAATTATTGAACAACGTGAGCAGGAATATCTTGCTCGGATTCGCCCTCAGGAACCTCTACGGGTACGTCTCCGATTATCCCCCACAGCAGAAGACTAATAGAATGGTCATAATGCAATCTGTTAGCCCACTTGGTAAACCGTTCAATAAGTTCCCCGCGGCTACTTGCTCTTATGTTCTTTTTTACGACCATCTTTTTTGTTTTGTAAACCTTACTCATAATTTTTAATAATTAAATTTAAACGCAAAGATATAGCATATAATCTAAACTCACAAACATTTTAGCAAATAATCTATGAATACACGTGATAGAATATTACAATTTGTTGAATACAAAAATATTAGCAAGAATAAATTTTATAGAGAAACGGGGCTGTCAAATGGTTTTTTAGATAAAAACAATAACCCTGGTACTGATAAAATTGAGCAAATAATCTATGCTTATCCCGAACTATCTACAGAGTGGCTCATAACTGGCGAAGGAAAGATGTTAAAGGCTGAAGATAATCATAACAAAACCCTGAGAAATAAGCCCAAAGGGATTCCGCTTATTCCTGTGGAAGCAATGGCAGGCTACGGCGGCGAGGATGCGCAGGTAATGGGGTATGAAATTCAAGAGGACTATATTTTAACGCCTGAATTTGAGGGAAAAGGAATAAAATATTTAATCCGTGTATCAGGCTCATCTATGGTGCCTAAGTACAATAACGGCGATTTATTAGCCTGCAAACCAATTACAGACACGTCATTTATGCAATGGGGGAAAGTGTATGTATTAGATACCGACCAAGGTCCCTTAGTAAAGAGGTTATACGCTTGTACCCCGACCGATGAGAACTGCTTAGAGTGCCGTTCTGACAATGCTGAAAAATACCCGCCATTTAAAATTCCCAAAACATCTATCCGAAAAGTGGCTATTGTTGTCGGCGTTTTAAGGTTGGAATAATTTTAGCGAATAGCCCTAAAACCCGTACAAAACGTCCTCGCTAATTTCCCCGCACACACAGGTAAAAGCCCTTTCTTACACAGGCGTTTATTATTAATTGCCTGATTATCAGCATAATTATTATGTTTATGTAACATTATTGTTATGCGTAATATACCCCCAAAAATAATGCGTTTTTGCCCATTTTTGCCCTGTTTTTTGGTAATATACCCCAAAAAATCCGCCTTTTTTTTGCAAGTTTTGAGTGCCCAACTGAGTGCCCAAGTGGGTGTGCAACTCAATTTCTAATGGTTTTACTCGGTTGTTTTCGGGCATAAAAAAACCGCCTTTTCGGGCGGGGTTTTAGTACCATTGTATTGGCATCAATAGAATGGCGTTTTGCGTTGTTTTTAGCTGTTTTTTGCGAGTTTTGGGGTGATTCCTCAGCAGAATTAAACTTTCCTAAAGAAATGCGGCTTTTTTCCCTCAAATTCTTTAAGCGGAATATAAGCAAATTAAACTTTTCAGGACGCTTTGTTTTTTCGTGCCTTTTGCAAACAGTTTAGTTATTAAGGTTTTATAAATGTTGTTTTAGGACAGTTTGTTTTTATGCCCGTATATCATTAATCATTACTTCAGAATTATCTCGTCTATAATATTTTTGCCCAATTGTTTATTGAGCTGAATAACAATGTCTTGGCGCATCATAAATAACTGATTGCGAACAACAGAGGAATCAAGTTCCACTATCAGTTTACGGTCTTTGATATACTTATTACGGGTATTTTTTGCCACCGTAACACCCAACATTTCGTCCCATAAATCATATAAACGGCTAAGCAATAAACCCTCTTCCAAACCCTCTTGACGGATAAGGTCATCTATGATATCTTTCAGTATAGCAGTATTTTGTCTTTTCATAACAGCTATTTTTTGAATAAGTCGGGGCGCAATAATTTGGTACGTTCCAATGCCTGCTCCTCCTCCCATTGCGCTACAAGTTTGTGATTACCGGACAATAATACATCAGGCACACGCCAGCCATTAAATTCTTCGGGACGCGAATACACAGGCGGGCTCAGTAAGCCGTCTTGAAAAGAATCAGTAAGGGCGGAGGTTTCATCGGAAATCACGCCCGGCACCACTCGCACAATGGCATCAACTAAAACAGCAGCAGCCAATTCCCCACCGCTCAACACATAGTCGCCGATAGATATTTCCTTAGTAATCAAATGTTCCCTGATACGATGATCAATTCCCTTATAATGGCCGCATAAAATCATCAGATTCGTATAATTCGACATACAGTTTACCATCGGCTGAGATAAGTGCTCCCCATCAGGCGTAAGAAAAATAATTTCGTCATAAGTTCGCTCAGCCTTCAACTTTTCTATAAGGATATAAATAGGCTCAATCATCATTACCATACCGGCGCTTCCGCCAAAGGCATAATCATCAACCTGGCGGTAGCTCCCCTTACCATAATCGCGGATATTATGCAGGCAAATATCCACAAAACCTTTGGTTTGCGCTCTTTTTACAATAGAAAAACCTAAGGGGCTATCCAATAATTCGGGCAATAATGTTAAAATATCTATGCGCATAATGTAGCAAAGTTATACATTTTTTTTATCTTTGTAGATTATTTAAAAAAATTTGAACCTGTAGCTATGAATAACGAACTACAAACCCCTGCTCCTGAGGAGCAATTCATCAACGCCGAACCCATAGATGAAACTAAGAACGAAACTGAATCTACAGAAGCTGTTATGGAGGAAATTCAAGAAGAAATTGTTCAGTCTGAAAATGCTGAGCCTATAAATGAAACTCCCATGGAGGAGATTCAAGAAGAAGCTGCTCATCACGCAGAGAAAATGAATGAGGAACACAGCACTTTGAAGTACATCCATCTTGAAAAAGAAGAATTGTTAGATGTGTTTAATAAGTTGTTAGACAGTCAACCATTGGAAGTACTGCGGCGGGAAGCCGAAGCCATTAAATCGGCCTTTTACAAATTCGTTAGTCCGGAAAAGCAGCCTGAAAAGGTCGAAGGAGTGCCGGAAGAAGCCGGAACAACCGAAGAGGTTACGATAGTTGACGAGTTAGAACAAAAATTCAAGATACTATACAACATTTATCGCCAACGCCGTACCGAACACTCTCAACAGTTGGAAAGCCAAAAAGAACAAAACCTCATAGTCAAGCAAAATCTTATTGAAGAACTCAAAGCCCTGCTCGAAAAACAGGAAGATTTGCAGCATACCTTTCCTGCTTTTCGCAATATCCAACAACGCTGGCGCGAGTCTGGTCCCGTTCCGCTAAGCCATACCAAGGACTTGTGGAATATTTATTACCATTACGTTGAATTATTTTACGACTATGTAAAAATCAACAATGAATTGCGCGACTTGGATTTCAAGAAAAACTTGGAAGCCAAAACCACTTTGTGTGAAAAGGCTGAAAGATTATTATTAGAGTCGAGTATTATTACTGCTTTTAATAAACTACAAAAATACCATGAGGAGTGGCGTGAATTAGGCCCTGTTGTCGGCGAATACCGTGAACAAATATGGGAACGCTTTAAAAATGCCACTGCAGCTATCAATAAGAAACATCAGGAATTTTTTGAACAACAAAAAGAAGAGCAGAAAAAAAATTTAGAGACTAAGAGAGCATTGTGCGAAAAAGCAGAAGAAATAGCAAATGCAGATCCCAAGGAAAATAAAGACTGGAACGAGCGTTCGAAAGAAATGGAAGAACTCCAGAAATTATGGCGTACCGTAGGCTTTGCCACTAAGAAAGAAAACACCCGCATATTCGAGCGTTTTCGTACAGCCTGTGATAAATTCTATATTACCAAACGCGATTTCTACGGACAATTTAAGTCGGGCATGTTGGATAACCTAAAAAAGAAAATAGCCTTGTGCGAACAGGCCGAGAGTATGGTTAACAGCGATGATTGGAGAAAAACTACCGACAGGTTGATTAATCTGCAAAAACAATGGAAAGAGATTGGCGCTGTGCCCCGCAAACAATCTAATGCCGTGTGGAAACGCTTCCGTACTGCTTGTGATACTTTCTTCAACCATAAAACCAAACATTTCTCAGGAATAGAAAATGAACATGGCGATAATTTGAAGCGTAAGCAAGCGCTTATTGCCGAAATAGAGGCCTTTGTTACCTCTGTGAATCCGGCAGAAAATTTAGACGCACTTCAAAGTTTTCAACGCCGGTGGACAGAAATAGGCTTTGTTCCTTTCAAAGAAAAAGACAAGCTTCAAACAGCTTACCGAGCAGCGCTCGATAAGCAATTCCAAAGTTTTAAGGTTTCCGACAGTGAAAAGAAATTGATACGTTTCAAGAACCGTGTAAATGAAATGCAGAATGCATCCGATAAGGGTAATCGCGCCATGCGCTCGGAACGCGAAAAATTAGTACTCAAACTTCGCCAGTTAGAGGCCGACATTGCTTTATGGGAAAACAACATTGGTTTCTTTGCAAAATCGAAGAATGCCGACAGCATGATAGCCGAAGTCAATAGTAAAATCAGCAAGGCTAAAGAAGAAATCAGATTGATCGAAGAAAAAATCCAACTAATCGAAAAACAGTACAACTAACAAGATGAAGAAAAATAATATTATCGGATTTGCTTTAATTGGTGCTATTATTATCGGATTTACCTGGTATAATGGAAAAAATATAGAACAACAACGGAAACTGCAACATCAGCGTGATTCTATTGCCTATGTAGAGCAAATGGCTCTACTGAAAGAACAGCAAATACGCGACAGTATTGATGTCCTATCAGCCCCGATTCCTGTTGTTGCCACCCCTGAAGAAAAAAAGGCCGCCGCTGTTCAGCAACTCGGTAGTTCGTTAGCTGCTGCAATGGATAAAGAAGAAAATTTCTTTACCCTCGAAAATGAATTAGTGAAACTCACATTTAACAATAAAGGCGGAAAAATACACGCTGCTCAGATAAAAGGCTATCATACTTACGACAGCTTGGATATAGTTCTGTTTAGCGGAGCAGGGAATGATTTTTCACTTCGTTTCTTTACCAACCAGCAAATCTCTACCGGTAATTTTTTCTTTGAACCGGTAACTGTGTCCGACACAACTTTAGCACTACGGTTATCAATATCGGAAACAGCACATATTGAATATGTATATACATTACAACCAAATAGTTATCGACTTAACTTCGATATCAATTTAGTGGGAATGAATAATGAAATTCCGCGCAATGTAATCGATATTGACTTATACTGGATGGCTAATCTTCGTCGTCAGGAAAAGAATTTTAGCAATGAAAGCAACTACTCTACCGTTGCCTACAAATACCCCGGCACAGATGATGTAGAAACCTTGGCAATGCGTTCAGCAGAAGGAAGTGACAAAATTACTACCAAGGTAGAATGGCTTGCTTATAAGCTCCAGTTCTTTTCAGTAGCATTAGCGGCGCACGACAACTTTATGCAAGGACAGGTAGCCTTCAAAAATCATCCCGAATCGCATCCCGACCGGCTATTAATGCAATGCGAATCGACCATGCAGTTAGCCTATAATAATAGCGACACGCAAACCATACCATTGGAATTCTATTTCATGCCCAACCAATACAACACACTTAAAGAACAGGGGTATCGCTTCGAAAAATTAGTGTATTTGGGTTGGTGGATTATGGGCTATATCAACCGCTGGGTTATTATCCCCGTATTTGATTTTCTCAATAAATTCATTAGCAATTTCGGTATTATTATTCTGTTGCTGACTATATTCATCAAATTAGTGCTTATGCCGTTGACGCATAAGTCGCACGTATCCATGGCCAAGATGAAGGTGCTGAAACCCGAGGTGGATAAAATCGGAGAAAAATACCCAAAGAAAGAAGATGCCATGAAAAAGCAGCAAGAAGTCATGGCTTTGTACAAGAGAACTGGCGTGAGCATGATGGGCGGCTGCTTGCCCATGTTGCTACAGATGCCTATTCTTATTGCTATGTTCAATTTCTTTCCCGGCTCATTCGAATTGCGGCAAAAAGGCTTCCTATGGGCTGACGACTTGAGTACCTACGACTCTGTTTTTGATCTACCATTCAATATTCCGTTCTACGGCAACCATGTGAGTTTGTTTGTGCTGCTCATGGCCATATCTATGTTCTTCTATTCCCGCGTTACGCTTGCGCAAACAGCTACGGGCAACCAAATGCCGGGCATGAAATTTATGCAACTGTACTTTATGCCTGTCTTCCTCTTGTTCATATTTAACAGCTATTCCAGTGGTTTGAGTTACTACTTCATGCTATCGAACTTTATCACTATCGGCCAAACCTGGGTTATCCGCAAATGGTTTGTGAATGAGGCAGAATTATTACGAAAGATGAAAGAACGCGCTGCACAGCCGCTAAAGAAATCAAAATTTCAGCAACGTTTGGAAACTATGGCACGGCAACAGCAGCAGCAACAACGCCAGAGACGCAGATAATTTAATTTGCGTGAAGCGATTTAAGAGTTAAAAATTTGTAAAATTAAAAGTTTATAAAGTTATTGAATTTTTAAATTAATTTTCACCCTTTACCCTTAATGTCCATTGCTTCTCAAATACACAACATCTTATCCACCTTACCGGAGGGGGTGCGGCTTATTGCCGTGACTAAAACTCTGTCGGCCGAAACCATTATAGAAGCCTATGAGGCGGGGCTGCGTTCATTTGCAGAGAATCGTCCACAAGAGTTGGCGCAAAAAATTATGCAACTGCCAAGCGACACTGAATGGCATTTCATAGGGCACCTGCAAACCAATAAGGTTAAAATGGTAGTAGGCAAGGCTCAACTTATCCATTCGGTGGATAGTGAACGTTTATTAAAGGAAATTGAAAAAGAGGCTGCAAAGCAAGGCATCACTGCTCATTGCCTTTTGCAAGTACACATTGCACAAGAAGAAGCTAAGTTCGGTTTCTTGCCGGACGAACTGTGCAAATTTTTACATTCAGGCATTCTCACAATCGTTCCTCATATCAAGATAGCCGGATTAATGGGCATGGCTTCTTTAACAGAAAACCCTGAACAGGTGCGCCGCGAATTTCACTCACTTAAACAATTATTCAACCAGATAAAAAACACTTACTTTTCATCCGACAATAATTTCCGTGAATTATCCATGGGTATGTCTGGCGATTATCCTATAGCCATTGAAGAAGGCGCTACTTTGGTACGTATAGGCACTACTATTTTCGGCCACAGATAATTTTTGTATATTCAAAAATCTCACCATTTATGAACGTCTATGCAAAAAAAGGATTAGGACAGCACTTCTTAAAAGACAAAAGCATCGCTCAGCGGATAGTCGATAGCCTTTCGGGAAACAGCCTTCCTGTATTGGAAGTCGGTCCGGGTATGGGCATATTGACCGAATTGCTGTTGCAGCGCAACGATATTAGCACTTATGCTGTGGAAATTGACCATGAATCCATTACTTACCTGCGTCAACATTTCCCGGGTTTGCAACATCGGCTTATAGAAGGCGATTTCCTGCAAATGGACTTGAATACGCTTTTCCCCTCCCCTTTTGCAGTGATAGGAAATTTTCCATACAACATTTCATCGCAGATTTTTTTCAAGATATTGGATAACCGCGAACAAATCCCTGAGGTGGTAGGCATGATACAAAAAGAAGTAGCCGAACGCATTGCTTGTCCTCCTGGAAGTAAAACTTACGGTATTCTCAGCGTACTACTACAAGCCTACTATAATATTGAGTATTTATTTACCGTGCATGAAAATGTATTTGTACCACCGCCCAAGGTAAAGTCAGGCGTAATCAGGCTTATCCGCAATGAGGTTAAGTCTTTGGATTGTGATGAGGTCTTGTTCCGCCGCGTAGTAAAAACCACTTTCAACCAACGTCGCAAAACCATACGCAACTCATTGAAACCATTAATTGGAGATAAGGCTTTACCAGAGCATCCGCTCTTGGCTAAACGCCCCGAACAACTTAGCGTAGCAGAGTTTGTTGAGCTTACGAGGTTGGTGGGGGTGTTTAAACAGCAGGCTGAGCTTACTGCTTAAACAGATATCTCTATGAGAGCTTGGCTTTTAGTTGCCTTATTTTCAGTAATTTACACTCAAACTCATTATTCACTAATTCATTGTTCATTAAAAAATATTTCTTAGCTTTGTTACGAATAAGTAAAACGAGGTCTAATAGTCAAAAGTGTTGATGAAAAGGCATCATTTTTCACTAATAGTCAAAAGTGTTGATTTTTCAGGCGGGATTAATCCCGCCTGAAAAATTTAAAGGTTTTTCTAAAGTAC
>JAIRUB010000236.1 GCA_031254635.1 Prevotellaceae bacterium
CGCCCAAGTACCCAAATTTGTGGTTGACCCTAACGATGTGCGCGCCAACGTGCCCAATGTTACCTACATCAAAGCCCCTGCGGGAGAAGGGTTGCGGGTGTTGGCAGAGCAGCTGATTCACGGTACAAGGTAAAGGGTGAAAGATGAAAGGTACGGGGTACTCGGTACGAGGCCAATTCAAAGATTTAAGGATTTTAAAATTTAAAGAATTTGTGAAAATCTGTTTAATCTATGTCATCTGTGTGCAAAAATTCAATAATTTTATAAACTTTTAACTCATAACTTACAACTCCTAATCTCTTAATCTCTTAGTCACAATTTTTACCTATCTTTGAAGTTTAATTAAACATTATGCACAATTTTCCTTATACGAACATCCGGCACCTAAGCGTACACCGCGTGGGTAACAAAACTGCCGACGAAGGTGTTTATTGCACCAAAGCAGGCATTGAAATATCTACCGGCCTGCACGACTTGTTGCTGGGCTATTTCCTGACGTCTTTTAAGTCAACGGAATATTTTCACCTTTACCATGAGGAAAGTCTCCTGTCGAACGAGATATATGCTACTGCGCAACGTATTTTTGAGAGGCCGAACAGCCTACATGCTCAGTCGGTGCTGTTAGCAAAATACTTGTACGAGCAAAGCACCCACCCGAAAATCAAAAGTGGAGAATTGTACGTGGCTTATTTAGCAGACTGTTTGGTTGATGGCGAGGCAGTGGATGCTGTTGGTTTGTTCAAGTCCGAAAATAAAGAACCTTTCCTAAAGGTAGAGCAAGATAATGAAAATTTTGTAATGGAAAGCGAATTAGGAATTAACCTTCACAAGTTAGACAAGGGCTGCATTATCTTTAATACTGAGCGCGACAAGGGTTATATGGTAACCGTTGTAGATAATACAAGCAGGGGAGCGGAAGCTTCGTTTTGGATAGATGATTTTTTGCATCTATGCCAGCGAAAAGATGAGTATTACAATACCCAGAATGTGTTGACCTTATGTAAAAATTTTGTAAATAATGAATTGCCCCAACAGTTTGATGTGAGCAAGGTCGACCAAGCCGATTTCTTGAATCGTTCGGTGAAATTTTTTAGGGAGAACGACAATTTCGATATGGATGAGTTTGCTAACGAAGTGATTGCACAGCCCGATGTGATTCGGAGTTTTAATAAGTACAAGGTGGAATATGAAAAGGATTTCGACATTGATATTGCCGATAGTTTTGCGATTTCCGATAATGCTGTGAAGAAACAGGCGCGGGTGTTTAAAAGCGTTATTAAATTAGATAAAAACTTTCACATCTACGTGCACGGCAACCGCGAGTTGATAGAGCGGGGTATGGATGAAAAAGGCAAATTCTACAAAGTGTACTACAAGGAGGAAAATTAATGGGTACCAATAAAATCATCGTAGAAGTTTGTGTAGACAGTATTGATTCGGCCTTAGCCGCACAGCAGGGCGGAGCCGAGAGAATAGAGCTATGCCAAAGCCTGTCGGAGGGTGGAACTACGCCTTCCTTTGCAATGATAGAAGCCGCACTGCGCTTGCTTAATATAAAGGCGTTTGTCCTTATTCGGCCGCGGGGAGGCGACTTTCTATATAACGATACCGAATTTGCCATAATGCAAATGGATATTCATTGTTGTGGTAAAATGGGTTGCCACGGCGTAGTCATAGGTATGCTGAATGTCGACGGTAGTATTGATGTGCGGCGTTGTGCTGTGTTAATAGACATTGCTCATCAGTACAATATGCAAGTAACATTCCATCGGGCTTTCGACCGTTGCCGCGACTTGTCTGAAGGATTGGGAGCCATCATTGACTTAGGTTGTGAACGAGTGCTGACTTCCGGAGGATATCCTACTGCCCCGGAAGGAGCAGTAGTACTGCGACAATTAGTGTCGCAGTCTCAGGAACGTATCATCGTGATGCCCGGCGCCGGTATTACGCCGGAAAATGCAGCAGAACTTGTAAAAAACACCAGAGCCAAAGAAATTCACGGCTCCTTTCGTTCTGCTTATTCTTCTGAAATGGTTTACCACAATCCTCACGTCAAAGAAGATGTAGCTCCGCTATGGCGTACAGACCCTGAAAAAGTAAGAAAAATAATAATGATTAATTGGGAATATTGTTAATAACACTTATATTCATACAACACTAATTCTTTGCCTTCAAGCATACTCCACCGGAAAATATTCAACTTTTGATTATAACCGGCGGCTAAAATTTCTCCATTGCCATATTGCTGATTGTTAATCATAATATAAGGATTATTATCATATATCATGATTGTTTTTTCATCTTTAGATTTTAAAATTTTCTGGTAGCTAATGTTATTATGAAATTCACCATATATAATTTCACCAGCTTGATTATAATAAAGCTTTTCATAATTAGAAAAATGGTTGTCTCCGCCTAACTGAACAGAATATTCTGCTTTAAAGCCATCTTGAATATCTTCTTTAACCTGCCATTCTCCACCCGGAACGGGCTCTTTATAGTTTTTCCCATTTACACAAACATATTTTATTCCATCTTTAGAGTATGTGTATGCGTACTGTCCCTTTTCATTTAAATTTTCTATAATATTACCCTTGATATTATATGCTTCTTCAATACGTCCATTAATATTTAGGTATATTTTTTTACCCTTTTTAAATCCAAAAATATAGTGTCCGTTTTTTGTCATATAAGGTAGTGAAACATAGTCAAACGCTTTTCCCTTTTTCCCATTTTTTACTATATGTTGTTTACCTTTAATCAAGCAGCGATATATATAATTTCCATTCTTATCTAAATAGGGTCTCCACGTTTCATCATACGGCCCCTCAGTTTTACCATTAAAAGAAACGTAAAATTCACCATTTGTTCGGTACGCATATATGTAATCATTTTTATCATTAATAGAGGGGTGGGCAAAAGAAGCGTCATAATCCGCTATATTATCATACGCTCCGTTAATATTTCCATTAATATTAACGTAGTCGTTTCCATAGTATGAATACCGGTATATAGAGCCGCCTTTATTATTTATATCCAATCCTTGTATTCCGTCATAACCATCAAAAATATCTACTTGATTGACAGTTAGGAGTGTTCTATTCTGTTCTTCATCGTAATATATGTAAGCGTTACATCCCTCATCGCTTAATTTGCAGGAAGATGTTTTTCCGATAGCTTGTCCATTAAAATAGGTTTCACCATTGTGCTGATGTTCGGTAAAAAAACTATCTCCTTTTTTATTGGAAATAAATCCGGAAAATTGCTCATTTGTATTGTGATTTTTGTACAAATAATTTTCATTGTAATAAACCTTTGTTCCCAAAGATGGATTAGATTCATATACTGTAGTAATATAATTTCCGCTCAAATCATCGTATATTATTGTGATATCACGAGCATCTTTGGCATTATACGGGCCTACTATTCGTTCGTCCGGCAATAATGCAAAATATTGTCCGGATTGTTTAAAAACAATAATTTGCCCACAATTCTTTACATCTTCGTAAGGGCCATATTCTTCGCCGTTGAGAACAAGGTACATATCCTTAATATTTGATTCGTCAACAGGAAAGAATGTATGCTCCGCTGTTCTTGCTTTTGTATATTTGTAATTTGCAATATTTTTATTGAACATAATAACATCGTTGCAATCATCAACCCTTAGACCTGTTGATACTATTTGATTGTTTACTATCAATTTTGAAAACTCATTCCTGTTTTTAAAAGTTAATTCTTTAAGGCTTGTTATACAATAGTATTTAGCCTGTTCTGTTTGAAATGAAAATTTTGTCTCATCAAGTTTTTCGTCTTCTCCCAAAGTGTACAATACTTTACGCTCCACATTTTGAGCGAAAATGTAACCGGTACTTGAGAGTATCATTGCAATAAGCAATTGAATTTTTAAAATTATGTTCATGGTTCGGTTGGCTGTTTTTTATTATTATAACAAATTAATTACCGTCCACTAATCCCTACAAATACTTCGGCTCTATCCCTTTCATAATTTGTTTGATACCTTCTTCGTTGTTGCGCGGACATATCAGCAGCACATCATCGGTATCGACAATCAAATAATTATCTAGCCCTTCAATCACTACTAACTTTTCTTTCTTTGATATTTCAATGCTGCTATTGCTTACTTTATTAAGAATTACCTGCCGGACATCAACCATGTTATTTTGGGCATCTTTATCCCATTGCAGGTAAAGCGACTCCCAAGTTCCTAAATCCGACCAGCCAAAGTCACAGGGGAAAGCATATACGTTATCAGCTTTTTCCATTACACCATAGTCGATGGATACACTGCGGCATTCGTTATACACCTTCTTGATAAATTCACTTTCTTCCGCTTTGTTATATTTCCCAATACCTTGTTCGAATAAGGAGTTTACTTCGGGCAACAAATTTTCCAGTGCGGTTAGGATAGTTTTGGCCTTCCAAACGAAAAGGCCTGAGTTCCAGAAAAACTCCCCACTTTCGATAAATACTTTTGCCAGTTCAAAGTTTGGTTTTTCTGTAAAAGTTTTTACCTTATAGGCTTCACCCATAGTAACTTTCTTTCCACTGTGCTGCAGTTGTATATAGCCATAACCGGTTTCGGGGCGGGTAGGTTTAATTCCCAAAGTCACCAAACTGTTATTCGCAGTAGCAAATTCGAGCGCTTTGTTAATGATGTTAAGAAATTCCGCTTCATTGATAATAAGGTGGTCGGAAGGAGCTACAACAATGGTGGCGTTAGGGTTTTTCTCCAAGATTTTGTAAGTGGCGTAGGCAATGCAAGGCGCAGTATTGCAACGCGACGGCTCTGGCACGATTTGTGAAGGGGCGATGCTGGGCAATTGTTCATTTACCAAATCGGTATGTTGGCTACCGGTAACAATCAGGATATTTTCTTTGGGTAGTATTTTGGCAAACCGATTAAAAGTTTCTTGTAAAAAAGTTTTTCCGGTGCCTAATATATCTAAGAATTGTTTTGGGCGAAGATTACGGCTGATGGGCCAAAAACGGCTGCCAATTCCACCTGCCATGATTACACAGTAAAAATTTGTATTCATAACGCAAGGTTTTTTGCAAATTTAATGAAAAAATCTAAATAAAAAAAACCTGACCGAAATTACCGGCAGGTTTTATTATGTATCAAAATGGTACAATCAAATTAAAACTTATCTTCATCGGAAACTGTAAGTTTCTTACGTCCGCGGCGGCGGCGGGCGGCTAATACACGACGGCCGTTGGCTGTGGCCATACGCTCACGAAATCCATGTTTATTGCGGCGTTTACGTTGTGACGGTTGGAATGTACGTTTCATGACTTAATTTAAGCTAAAAATTTTGGACTGCAAAGGTAGAAAAAATATTTTTATCTGCAAAATAAAAAACATTTAACGAGGAATATAAATTATTTTTTTTGTTATAAAAAATTCATTATCAAACCATTTACTAATCATAAATTCTTCAGGCGGAAGGGCATTTTTGGGCAATTTTTTGAAGGTTTTAACCAATTCCCCCTGCAAATCGCCTCCCTTGAGGTAAATAATTCCATTAGGCACAGCTTGCTTAGCCCCTATTCTAATTAGAGGCCATACCCATCCGGTAAAGGTTGGTAAATCAGTAACAGCTCTACTCATTACAAAATCAAATTGTTGTCGCAACGTTTCGCAGCGAGCGTGCAGGGCGGTAACATTCTTTAATCCAATAGTATCGGCCACTGTCTGCACTACCTTGATTTTTTTTCCGATGGCATCAACCAAGGTGAAACGGCACTCAGGGAAAAAAATCGCTAAGGGTATTCCGGGAAATCCGCCGCCGGTTCCAACGTCAAGTATTTCAGTGCCTGAGGTAAAACTGCAAAATTTGGCAATAGCCAATGAGTGCAGTATGTGGTGTTCAGCTAAGGCATCAATATCTTTGCGAGAAATAATATTGATGCGCTCGTTCCATTCCTTGAATAAAGGCTCAAGTTGCTCGAACTGATGCTGTTGTACGGTAGAGAGTTCCGGGAAATAACGATTGATAAATTTTAATACCATAAACCACGGTTACGGGTTTTTTTAGCAGGGAGGAGAGATTTGATTACTAAAACGATATAAATAAAAGGAAATACTATATCCCACAAGAATAACATAGGGATGAGGCGTTTTTCGCCCAAACGCCGTTGCGCATGTGTAAACACAATGATTTGTAATACAAATCGTAAAACAAATATACCTACCAATAAAAATAATATAGGATAATATTCCACTTCTCGGCCGCTTCTTTCTATAAATTGAATAATAGCTATGGCTACAACTGCAAAAAATACCAACCGAAATAGTACCTCAGCTAATTCGGGAAAACGATGTCGCCTTTTGCATAATTTAAATGAACGCAGTTCCTTCAATCGTTCACGGCGCCAGCGTTGCGGCGATATGCGCAGTGCACTGATAGTAGTTGCTTCGGCCCTTAGCGATACTTTAGTATTGGTGCGGTTAGCTACTTTATTAATAAAAATACGGTCTTCGCAATGCTTTTCGGTAATACGCCCGTCGAAGCCCTTATTCTCGAAAAACAGGTTTTTGCGATAAGCCAGATTGCTACCAATACCCATGTAAGGCTTATGACGCAATGCTTTCCCAAAATAATGAAAAGCTTGCATAAATCTGTCGGCTCTGAGCCATAAAGGGTTGTTTTCGAGCCGGGTATAACCTAATACGATATCTGTTTTATCGGTGAAATGGCGCTGCATACTGCGTAGCCATTGAGGCCCCGAAGGACGGCAATCGACATCAATAAATAAGAGCAAATCGTAGACAGCTGCTTTTATGCCTACTCCCAAGGGCATTTTCTTACTATGGGTAAATATATCGTCTTTGACTAATGTCCTGAAATTCAAATGCGGATATTGTCCTTGCATAGAGGCTAACAGTATTTCCGAATCATCTTCAGAACCATCATTTACTACAATAACTTCATATTCAGGATAATCCTGCTCAAGAATAAACTTTAAGTGTCGTTGAAGCGCCTCTTGTTCGTTACGGGCGCAAATAATAACAGATACAGGCTCCGGTGCAGGAGGAGGAAACTTTTCTTTTCTGGATTTAAAAACTACGCGGCCAAAAACACCTATGTAATAATATATTTGTAGCCCAAAGGTTACGATAACAAGCAGTAATACAATGCATTTAAACGAAAAAAAATAATATCCGAAAATCTCTGCCATATACGATATATTTACTGCAAATTTACACTTTTATTTTTAATGTGTATCTTTGAAGTTTGAAATAATATTGTTCTAAATGATTTTTAAGCTATTAAGTAGCGACATACAAACTTCGGCACGCTGTGGTATTTTACAAACAGCTCACGGACTTATTCATACGCCTATATTTATGCCGGTAGGTACAGTAGGCAGTGTAAAAGGTATTTTTCACCGAGATATTGTTGAGCAAGTGAAGGCCGAAATTATTTTGGGGAACACCTATCATCTTTATTTACGGCCGGGGATTGATATTTTGCAGCAGGCCGGAGGGTTACATAAATTTGCTGCCTGGGATAAACCCATTTTGACGGATAGCGGCGGATTTCAGATTTTTTCCTTGTCTCAAAACCGGAAATTAACACCCAATGGTTGTACCTTCCAATCGCATATTGATGGTTCAAAGCACACTTTTACACCTGAAAATGTGGTGGATATCCAGCGAGCCATAGGCGCCGATATTATCATGGCCTTGGATGAATGTCCGCCCGGCACGGCCAACTATGCCTACGCTGCCAAATCGCTTGAACTGACGCAAAATTGGTTGGAGCGTTGTATGGAACGTATGCGGACTACCGAGCCATTGTATGGCTATGAACAAAGCCTGTTTCCTATTGTGCAAGGTTGTGTTTATAATGATTTGCGCATAAAGGCGGCGGAACATGCCGTAAAACAAAATGCCGATGGTTATGCTGTCGGCGGCTTAGCTGTGGGCGAGCCTGCAGAGCAGATGTATGAAATGATAGAATTGCTGCATCCCTTGTTGCCTGCCGATAAGCCACGCTACCTTATGGGCGTGGGAACGCCGGCGAATATTTTAGAAGCCATTGCCCGCGGAGTGGATATGTTCGACTGTGTGATGCCTACGCGCAACGGGCGCACAGGAATGCTCTTTACTTCCGAAGGAATCATCAACATCAAAAACCAACAATGGACTAATGATTTTTCGCCTATTGATATAAATGGAAAGGCCTTTGTTGATACAACATACAGCCGCGCCTATTTGCGTCATCTGTTTGTTGCCGGCGAAATGCTTGGGCCTGTAATAGCCAGTCTGCACAACCTTGCCTTCTACCTTTGGTTGGTGCAAACAGCCCGTGAACATATTATGTCAGGCCCTTTCGCCGATTGGAAAAATATAATGGTCAAAAAATTAAATACACGTTTATAATTTTTTGCAAATCCCAAAACATTACTAACTTTGCCCTAAATTACTAACTTATCCCTTAAAAATAAGATATGATATATTTAGTGCGTAAAGGGAATAAATACAGGCTGATATTGTGCAATTTGCTGTTAGCTGTGTGCGGTATTAACCGGCTTTATTCCTTGAGCCTACCGTCATTGCAGGGACAGGTTGCTTTGGCGCTGATACGCCTCGCAATGACGTGCGCGCCGAAGCAAATTCGCCACCTTCAATTTTGAATTACTTTTAACAGTCTCAATTTGCTCACACTCAGCATTTTGCCCCCCACCTATACCAAGTTGCTCATTATCAATAAAATACAGATGTTTAATCATTTAGCAACCGGGGAAGAATGACTTTGAGCATTTAGATCGTTGCTGTAGCTTCCCTTGATAGCAGCGACTGATGATATATGAAAATTTTTAAAGGGGAACATACTTTTTGAATTTATAAATACGTTTTTTTTTAACATTAATAACTAAGAAATCATGAAACCTTTATATTTTATTTTTGCCTTATCTTTCTTTTTATTTTTTGCCTGCAATAAGAATGTGAATGAGGCTCCAATGCCGAAAGAAATGACATTGACAAATCCAAGCAATAGTAATAATCCTTTTGACCATTACGGCTCGTTGCATAATAAGGCTTTAAGGATAACATTGGATGGATTACATAAGAACCCGTCAGAAATCAGTTTTGATAAGTGCGTATCTCTTGCTTATGAATCTGTACAACAAGTCCTTTGGGATGAAGGTTATATACAACAAGAACAACTGTAAACTGGGAAGACGATGAAGAATTTATTGCTTTATTGCAGTTTTTGATAGCAGATATAGAAAATAATTTTGAAAACTTCATAGCCGCTTTAGATATTGATTCTTATGCAAAAACGCAATTGCAGATTCTTTTTAGCGAATTGATAGCAATGGATGAAGACGACAGCATAACGTCTGATGATATTTTTGATAAAGTCGTTATTTTTGAAACCAAGGTACTTAACAATACTATTACTATCCCCTCTAATTCTAAAGAGACTGTTTTAGCATGTACATCAACTTTGAGGCATTCTTTATCTTTTTGGTATGATGAGTTAGTAGAAACCCGAGCAGCATGGTGGAAATGGGTAGTTATAGGCCTATCTGATGCAGCTGGCTTAGCAGGAGGGATTGCTTTAGGTGGTGGAACAGGAGCTATATCAGCTGGTGTAGCGTGTAGTTCTCTTGCTAATACATTATTAAATTTAAATTAAAAATATGAAAAAACATTTTATCCTTACACTTTTTTTTATTTTTAGTAGCTTTTGCTTACAGGCGCAATCAAAATGGTATATTGCGCCGTCTGTAAATGTTGCGAATATGCACGATTCGTGGAATTTTAACGCCAGTCTTACAATAGGTCATTATCTTGGCGAAAAATATAGAATTGATATTTGGGGTTCTTATATTTTTCCCATCGATAATGATGTGTCTTCGATTTCAGCCCTTTTTACCAAGGAATTATGGCACGGGAACTGGATGTCGAGCGGTTCGATTGGTGCGGGAATGCAAAAAAGTAAATTAGTTGATCACGCCGATTTCATTATCCCCGTACGTTGCCATTTCGGTTATCGCTTGACAAACAGATTGG
>JAIRUB010000099.1 GCA_031254635.1 Prevotellaceae bacterium
ATGGCGATTTTGCCAGCGTCAACCATATCAAGCACTTGTGGGATAAGCTCTGTCAGTCGGATATATCGACGGATTTGATCTTGGCTTTCACCTACTTTTTCACCAAGTAACTCCCTTGAAGTCTTACCCTCAAAATTCTGTGCCACTGGCACAGAATTTTTACCTGGCCTTCCCGCTTGCCGTTTCATAGCTTCCAATCTCATTCTATACGACTTTGCTTTTTCGCTTGGCAATATAGTTTCACGCTGCAAATTGCTATCGACCATCGAAATTATGGCTTCATCGCGGTTCATCTGCCGGACAATGCAAGGCATTGTGTCCAATCCAGCCAGTTCACAAGCCATTTTGCGCCGGTGGCCGCTAACGAGTTCATAACGACCATCCTCTTTCTGCCGGACAATGGCCGGGGTTTGGATGCCAAAGGTTTTTACGCTCTCGGCCATTGCCTGCATGGATTCGTCCAACTTCACTTGAAATGGGTGGTCGGGAAAAGCGTCAATTTCGGACAAGGGGATATCCAGCACTTTTTCCCGCTTTGCATCATCCCGTTCCTCCTGCGTTGAAAACAGGTCATCTGCCGGGGGCAGGTTTAGTTTTAGCTCTTTCGCCATCAGTCAACACCTCCTTTGTAAACTCGGCATATGCCTGAGCAACTTTGCTTCCCTTGTCATAAGCATAAATACTCTGGCCTGCTGCGCTGATTTCTGCGGCTTTGACCGCAATGGGGATTTGCGTCTTATAGATTTTCAGCATACCGCCATACTGTTGCCGCAAGGTTTCGGCTGTCGCCCGCGCCAAATTGGTTCGCATATCAGCCAGCGTCAGCAAAATACCGTCCACCTTAAGTGACGGATTGATTTGCTTCCGCACTTTGCCGATAGTCCTCATCAACTGCGTCATACCCTTCGCCGGCAGGTATTGCGCCTGTACGGGTACGATTACACTGTCAGCCGCTGCCAGCGCATTGATCGTCAGCATTGACAATGATGGTGGGCAGTCGATGATGATGTAGTCGTACTCGTGTTTTATCAGGCCAAGATAGTTTTGCAGGGTGTGTTCGCGGCTCATGGCATTGACAAGGTTCATTTCCATACCGGAGAGTTCAATGCTGGACGGGATTAAATCCACGCCCTCATCATGACGCAGGATAGCGCCGTAATGCTCAAAATCCTCATCTTGAATCGTTTTCTCCATTATTGTGGCAAGTGTCATGTTCAGAGCGTCGCTATTTGGCCAGCCCAATGCAGTGGTTAGATCGGCCTGTGGATCGTTGTCTACCAAAAGCACCTTTTTTCCCTGCATAGCCAGGCCGATACCAAGATTGGCCGTTGTTGTGGTCTTGGTCACTCCACCTTTTTGGTTGCATATAGCTATAACTTTGCAATTAGACATACTGTGTTTCCTCCTCCTTCCATAAAATAAGCCGTTTCCGGTTATATGGCCGGAAACGGCTATGTAGTGGGTAAAGTCCCGAAAATGCAAAAAGGCCGCTCATTCTTCATAATAAAGAACAAGTGGCCTCCTGCTATGTATGTGGAAGCCTATGCGATTTTTACTTTTCTGACAGGTGCCTTGATGATTTTCAGCATAACCTCATCGACAATGTCGGTATAACGCCCCTCGGCTATTAAGCTGGTACGGAGTTCGTTCAATGCGTGTAGCATAAGCCGCCATTCGGCTTCTTTCAGGCTGATCCGAGTCTTTTTCATACGGCGCACCTCCTTTTGCTTATACAATATCATGGGAAGAGCGCTGAGGCAAATGTGCGAATTTCCCTATTGTAAGGATCAAAATAAGGTGGTATAATAATGCCATTCACGCGGGGTTTTCGTGCCATTCACGCGCCTTAGTTATGCCATTCACTTGCTCGTAATTGTTACGATGGTTGTTTTTGATTAATAACAAGAAGATACTATCAAGTTTTTGTTATTTCATGTTTTGGTTGGTGCCATTCATTTTGGAAACATTATAAGAAAAGCTTTGTGTAACCAGTGTTTCCGGCTTTCGTCAAAAAGAACCACCCCAAAAAATTGTCTGTTTTTGGGGTGGTTTACCGAATAACCTGGGAGGGCAGGTGTGGCTGAACCACCACTCCAGCCTAGCATTTCTTGCGAAGGGGACGAGCATCCTAGCAGCATTAGGGCTAACAAAAGGCTTAAGCAAATTACCATGGTTTTTTTCATGTTGATCCCTCCCGATTTTTTTTGTGCTTCTATAATATAAACCCGGCCAAAACGAAGAACATTACAGCCTTTTTTAAATTTGACTGCAAAATTTCGTTTTTTTTTCCCTGTAAAAAAATTGAGGACTCATATTGAACCCCAAATGTCTTTTCTTTACAAAGTCCAATTTTCCAATTCAAGCCCTTCAACACGTTCAAACTCACGAACATTGTTTGTTACAATTACAAATCCTTTAGATTTGGCATGTGCCGCTATCAGCATATCCATATGGCCAATAATATTAATCAAACGACTCCCTCTCATTTTGAAATAACTGTGTAGGCCTGCCATCTTCTAAAAAATCGCTAGTAAATTCATTTAAGCTTTCCATAAGAACGGCAAAACTGTCATTGCGTTGGAAAATAATGACAGCAGAACCTACTTTATTAATAATCACTTCATCCTGCTCAAAACGATATTCTTTAGGAATACGTATCGCTTGACTGTTGCCATTATTAAAAACTTTTGTAGTTAACATTTCAATCACCTCAAAATAAGTATATACTATTGTGTGTACTTTATCAAGTATCATTTCTCTTGAATTGTCCGCGCTAATGTAGTATACTTTGATTGTGTAAAATTCAATATAACCGGAGGTGCGGTATGAAAAAAACTGTGACATTTATTTGTGCTATTGTTTTATCGAGTATTATTATTTGTGGCTGCATCAACGATACAACGGAAACGCCCACAGACACGGCAGTTACTACTAAGGTTGAAACTGCAGTTGAAGAGGAAAATCCTATTAACAGCCCAGTAGTTGTATCAACAAACTTTTCTATAACCGATTTTCAAAAAGTTGATGGTTCTACTGTAACATTACCTTTAACTCAGTTATTTGCTAAAAAAACAACCGGCGCTACAGATGATGAAATTATGGTTAATCTTCAACACAATAAAACTTACGCAGCCTTTAATAATTTGGTTGGCAAAGGTTATGATGCAAATGGCAGAGAAATCACTAAGTCCACAAAAGATATTATTTTTACAACACTGCAAAGTTCGGAAACAATTAAAAACGCTAAAGTTGAAGTAGAAATAACGCCCATTGCCCAAGATGGCTTTGTGTTCCTTGTAAATAAGGAAAATCCTGTGCAATCCTTAACAAAACAACAGATAATAGACATTTATACAGGTAAAATAACAAACTGGAAACAGGTTGGCGGGGATGACGCTAATATCCTTGCTTATCAGCGTCAAGAAGCAAGTGGTTCTCAAGATGGCATGATTGACTTGGTTATGGGTTATGAGAAAATTAGTAATTCCGTAACTGCCATTGCAAGTACTATGGAAGGATTGGTTGATTCCATTGCGAATTATGAGAATTCCAAGTATGCTATCGGGTATTCGTATTTCTATTTTACAACTGTTCAATATGTTAAAGAAAGCACAAAACTTCTCTCTATAGATGGCGTTGAGCCAACAACAGCTAATTTTGCCAACGGCTCATATCCGCTTGTAGCAAAATATTATGCAATAATTAGAGCCAGTGAGCCAGAAGATAGTTTTGCAAGAAAATTTCTTCAACTGGTATTATCCGAGGGCGGACAAAGAATTGTTGAGGAGGCAGGATATATAAAAATGACTGGCTATGACGCTTCCAGTACTTCTAACCCTAAAACAATAACTGGGTCTGCTTCTACTTCGAAAATCATTTCTATTATTACTCAACCGGCAGAGTTTACTTCTATAACTTGGAACAAATATGAAACTATGTTCCAAGAAGAAGCCACCTATGACGAGACAACCGAGAAGTACACATATTATTATTTTGATGTTGTTGCTTGGTTTCAAGAACAATATGAAGTGTCTTATAGTTGGATTGATAACACTTTACCGTCTAATTTGATTGCAGGCAGTATAAATACTATTAATGGGCAAGTAACTACATATCTTTTTAATGATACTATTCCTCTTAAAGATAAATCTGTGGCAACAAAAATAGGATATGCAGTTATAGCTAAAGTTACTGACATTGCCACAAACCCTGCTGAATACGGCATTAACATTAAAAAAACTACTAACCCAGATGATTTTTTCCTTATAGGAGGCGGCATAGGAGCCGGCAACTATTCTATAAACAATGAACTTTTAATTTATGTAGAAAGATACGCTTTTAATAATATAATATCCTATTCCATAAACTTTTTCGTTCCAACAGATAATTATTATACACTATCACGCGGCGGACCTTGGGGAATATCTTGTCATCAAGGATATAGGTTCGGCATGAATTTCGATGCTAAAACAGGCAAACAAATTACTTGGGAAGATATTTTCGCAGATAATATAGATTACAAAACGGAAATTGCTATTTATCAAGAATATCGCAGTTTTATTGATGAAATGCCCAAAGCAACAGGATTTAACCATAACAAAATGTTCTTGCTAACACCGAGTAACATTTTAATTGGCGATGACTATAATTCTATTTATTGCGAAAACAAGGGTATAGAAATGTTTGACAATAAACATTATCGGGAGTTTGATGGTGCGGTATTTGAAAATGATTACGGCATATATGCAGGAGGAGATAAGTTGGTTGATATTAAGCACAGTGAAAAAGATATGCCACTAAACTTTTTCAAAGATAAAATCGCTATTTTTGAGAGATATAAAACATCAGATAATTTATGGGATAGTTCAGTTGAAATAAAAAACTGGAAATTTCCAACCAATACACTAAAGGGATGGCTTTATTAATTAGTGATTATCTCTGTTACAGTAGAACTAAACTGCTGGCACAAAAAAATTGGGGGGTTCCGCATGGAACCCCCCAAAATTTTAATCCCGGCAGTTTCCTGCTCTCCCAGGGGTGAGAACCCCAAGTACCATCGGCGTTAGAGAGCTTAACTTCTGTGTT
>JAIRUB010000145.1 GCA_031254635.1 Prevotellaceae bacterium
CGTGTGTTAGCGGTTACTTCTTTGGCTAATACTATCAACGAAGCACAGGTGCTCAGTTACCAAACAGTAGCGGCGCTTCAATATGAGGGCATATATTTCCGCTCCGATATAGGAAACGACCTGCTTAATTATTCTGCAAAATAAAAAAATATGATTAATTACATACAGCGCAATACATTTCTTACTACCGTTTTTACAGGGCTAATTATTTTGATAGCATTGTGGCTGCCCGATTTTTTGGCGCCGGCCACAAGCCATCCTCACCTTGTTACACAACCCCTGCAAGGCTGGCTGCTATCGGCAAAATGGATGAGCGGAGCAAGCGGCCTGTGGGTAAATTTAGGCCTGACTGTTTTAACTGCGGCATTACTATTTTTGTCGAATCTGAAACATCTTTTTATTAACGTCAACGACCGGTTGATGCTATTACTGTATCTGTTCTTGGTATCGGCCCTGCCCAAATCGCACTACTATCCCGAAGCGCAAATAGCCGCCATTGCTGTTATCATAGGCCTGTACTGCCTGTTTCAAAGTTATCAGAAAAAGGCAGCCTTGGCACAGTTGTTTTTGGCAGCTATGTGGGTTAGTATTGCCGGCTTATGTTATTTTCCCGCCATCGCTGTATTGCTCACTGTTGTTATCAACATTCTAATTACAAGAGAATTTGATTGGCGTGACTGGACAGCCTTTATAGTAGGATTTTTATGCCCTTATTTTTATTTCGGCTTATATTTATTTTTTTCCGAAGACACCATCCTTCCTTTATGGCAGGGTTTACAGCAAAATTTTTATCCCCTGTCCTTGCCGGTTATTGCCCATAATCTTTATGAATACATTTTTGTCACCACACTTGCCGTAATTATTATCTGGATTTTTCTGAACCAAGAATATAAAGGCGCTTTAAATAAAATTAAAATCGTGCATTTGCGCCAAACCAATAATTGGCTGTTAGTATGTGTTTTAATCTCTGCCGTTATCTTCCGGCCGCCTTATGGCAGTATGATGCCCCTGTTGGCCATTCCCTTATCCATAATTATGGCCAATGCCGATAACCAACTGTGGCGCAAAAAGGTATATATATTCTTCCTCTTATTGCTTATTACAGCCATTATAGGAAGCCAAACTGTTTAAAATGCCAAAATGACAGTAACAAAATGATGGCATATTTATTGTGTGTATTATTGAACAAAAATTGATTTATGAGACTAAATGATGTATTTTTTCCTGAGATTGAAGACGAAGATATGAACTATATCCCCATTGTTGTTGATGATGGCGACCAAGAAGACAAGCCCTTAGCTATACCGGAGCATTTGCCTATTTTGCCCTTGCGTAATGCCGTATTATTTACCGGCACAGTAATTCCCATCACCGTAGGACGCGAGAAATCTATCAAGCTTATCCGCGATGTATATAATAGCACCAAACTGTTGGGCACTACCACTCAACGTGATGCTAAGGTTGACAATCCGAGCAGCAAGGACCTTCACAGCATTGGCACAATAGCGAAGATTGTGAAAATTATAGAAATGCCCGACGGCGGTATTACTATTATCCTTCAAGGGTTACGTCGGTTTAACATTATTGAATTTATACAGGAAGAGCCTTATATTTTGGCGAAAATAAAGGAACGCGCCGACTTTAGGCCAACGGCTTCCGATGAGGAATACAACAATATTATCGGCTCGGTGCGCGATGCTGCGCTCCACGTACTGAAATTGTCGCCGCACCTTCCGCAAGAGGCTTCCTTCGCTATAAAAAATATTGATAGCCGCTCTTTTCTGATTAATTTCGTTGCTTCAAATCTCGACATTGATAACGCCAACGAAAAACAAGAATTGTTGGAAGAAGACAACCTAAAAAAGCGCGCCTTAAAATTGCTAAAATTGTTGAACACACAAATTGACATCCTTAAAATCAAGAACGACATTCAACAAAAAGTACATACCGAAATCAATCAGCAGCAACGCGAATATTACCTCAACAATCAACTCAAAACCATACAGGAGGAGTTGGGTATAGCCAACACAGCCAATGAAATCAGAGAACTGCGCGAAAAAGCAAAAAATAAGAAATGGCCGCAGGAAGTAGCCGATATTTTCGAGAAAGAAATACAAAAACTCGAGCGTATGAATCCTAATTATGGCGATTATCCTATGCAGTTTAACTATGTGCAATGCTTGGTTGATTTGCCGTGGTTGAGTTATTCTACCGATAACCTTGAATTAAAGAATGCTGAAAAGATATTAGACGAAGACCATTTCGGCTTGGAAAAAGTTAAGGAACGCATATTAGAATATTTAGCCATCATCAAGCTTAAAGGCGATTTGAAATCACCTATCTTATGCCTCTACGGCCCTCCGGGTATAGGCAAAACCTCTTTGGGAAAATCGGTGGCAAGGGCGCTGAACCGTTCTTATGGCCGCATTTCCTTAGGCGGCTTGCACGATGAGGCGGAAATTCGTGGACACCGTAGGACTTACATCGGCGCCATGCCGGGGCGTATCATACAAACTATTAAAAAATGCGGTACCTCCAATCCTGTTATTATTTTAGACGAAATCGACAAGGTGGGCAACGATTTCAGAGGCGATCCTGCAGCGGCATTGTTGGAGGCACTCGATCCCGAACAAAACAGCGCTTTCCACGATAACTACCTCGATGTGGATTACGATTTGTCGAAAGTGATGTTCATTACCACAGCCAACACTATTGGGAACATCCATCCTGCCCTGCGCGATCGTATGGAAATGATTGATATGAGCGGCTACCTGATAGAAGAAAAAATAGAAATTGCCAAGCGGTATTTATTGCCCAAGCAATTGGATATCCACGGCGTGAAGCCGGCAAAACTCAAGCTGTCTGATAAATTAATAGAAACGATAATTGAAGACTATACTCGCGAATCGGGTGTGCGTAACCTCGAAAAACAACTAACCAAGGTTATACGTTATATAGGTAAACAAATAGCTTTCGACGAAAATCCCAAAGCTGTTATAACTGAAAAAGAATTAAGGAAAATTCTCGGCGCTCCCCGTTTTCTCAAAGAAATGTATCAGGGCAATGAGTTTGCGGGCGTGGTTACAGGTTTGGCTTGGACGGAAAACGGCGGTGAGATTTTATTTATAGAAACCAGCTTGAGTCAGGGAAAGGGCAACCTTACACTCACCGGAAACTTGGGGGATGTAATGAAAGAATCGGCCACCATTGCCTTGGAATACATCAAAGCACACGCTGATAAATTGAATATCCCTGCAAACGCTTTCGAGAATTGGAATATCCACCTGCACGTGCCTGAGGGCGCCATTCCGAAAGACGGGCCTTCGGCTGGCATTACTATGGCTACCGCTATTGCCTCCGCCTTTACCCAACGTAAGGTGCGCAAGAACGTAGCTATGACAGGTGAAATTACCCTTCGCGGCAAGGTGCTGCCTGTAGGCGGCATCAAGGAAAAAATACTCGCCGCCAAGCGCGCCGGCCTCACCGACATTGTCCTCTCCCGCGACAACGAAAAAGACATACAAGAAATCAAAGATATCTACATCAAAGGACTAACCTTCCACTACGTCAACACCATCTACGATGTACTCGACTACGCCTTGCTCAACGACAAGGTAAAAGATGCGGTGAAGATAGGGGGAGTAAAATGAGATACTTCCCATTTGTTAGACAGGAATATTCAGTAAAATCAAAAAATCCTGCTAATGGTAAAACATTTAGGCAGGATTTTCTTTTATAACAGGATTAGGTTTTTTATTATTGGATTGCCGCAAGCAGTTTCAGTCTGTTTTTTTTATTTTTTATCCAATCTGAAAGTCTCAGTGCTAACACCATCAATTTTGCCAATGTATTCAATATAAGTTCCATCGCCTTTTTTGAAACGATAAACAGCTGTGCCCGTTGATGTAAAAGTTATTTCGTAAAAATCGTCTGTTTTTATTGTTTCGCTCAGATTCTTATAGGCTCCTCTTTTTGCATATTCCCTAAAACTTATGGTAATAGGTCCATCTTCCATCCCATCAGAGGTTATAATGATATTGTCAGAGGTAAATTTGTAGATAGAGATAATCTCTCTTACTCCCATCTCATGTATCACTTCCCATTCGCCATGTATCCAGGCAGGCGGTGAAAGTATTTCTTTTTCAGAATTATCCTTACTGCAACTCGTTAGTACAAACGCTATTGCAATTGCTAATAAAAAATTTTTCATATTATAAATTAATTTTATTTACCAAAAAGATAGGTCAAAGTGAGTGAAAGAGTGGAGTTTTTAAGTTTGTTTCTCTCTGTCGGTGTCGGTATCTCTTGCGCTTCGACCCATTTGGCATTGACCAAATCAACAAGCCCGAACTGATAGCCCAAAGCAGCTTGAAGGTTGCCGAATTGCAGTCCGGCGCCAAAACCCAAACCAAAATCGAGCACTTTATATTGGTTATCTTTGCCGCTTCCCATTTTGATTTTTTCATTGATGGGATCATCCTTTACTCCGTTCACGATCACGTCCATTTTCACTTTGCCTCCAAGACCGTAGCCGAGATATGGCCCTGCCTGAAATAAGAGTTTTATGCCGCCCAAATCTATTTTGTATTGGGCATGAACGGGCATCTGAATATAATTCAGATGATATGTTCCTTTCATTTCAATATGATAATCCATATAAGACCCCTTATAATTACATCCCTGCGTGGCATACAAAATACCCGATTGAAGCGAAAAAGCATGACTCAGAGCGTAGTCGCCTACGATGCCGATTTGAAGTCCCGGTTTCATTTTATTGCCTTCGGCAAACCCTGATAAATTAGTAAGGCTAAAGCCTGCACGCGCTCCAATTTTGAACTGTGCCTGCGCAACACTTGTCGTTAAGACAAGCGCCATCACTGTTAAATAAAGTGTTTTTTTCATAGTCTTTTTTAGTTTAACGTTCGCTCCTTTTGCAAACAGAAAAGTTGTTTATAATATTCATAACACTGTTCACTAACCATTAATCACTACCGTTCCGCTTCAAAACAATAAGCATACATATTACTCAGGGCAATGACTTTTGCCGGTTGCTTGTCTTTTGCCGGAAGCACATACACGGCATTTGTTCTAAACCTTGCACCGCTGCCCTCGCCGAGCAAGCCGGCGTCAATTTTCCAAAGCATTTTGCCGGTGCTTGCTTCAATGGCAAAAAGCCGCCCTCCGCCCGAGCCGCCAACCATATACACCACGCCGTTAAGATAGCTCATACGGCTACCGGTGCCGGCGGTTGGCACGCTCCAAAGTTGCGCACCCGTTTCGGCATTTAAGGCATACATACAACAATAAACCTCTTGCTATTAAATGTTTATTATACATTATTTTCTTTTATAAATTCAAAATAGTTTCTGAATTTAACAACAATTATTCGGCAGAAGGACTATCAGTCTCTTCTTCTATTATTATACCGGCCTCTACATTATTGCCATCTTTGTCAAGGATAACTAACTTCTCGCTCTGGTCTTCTTTGTTTACCAGAAAAACTTTTACCAACTCGTTTTCTGCATCAATTTCAACTTTCATAACT
>JAIRUB010000243.1 GCA_031254635.1 Prevotellaceae bacterium
TAAGCGTTGGTACGTTTTGCGCTGCCCATGTCGGGCGCCACTACCGAAAGATTTTCTAAGTTCAAGCTACGGGCGTATGGTAAAAATACACTACTGGCAAAAATGTGGTCAACGGGAAAATCAAAAAATCCCTGAATCTGGTCGGCATGTAAATCCATGGTCATTACTCTATCGCAACCCGCAGCTGCCAAAAGATTGGCTACTAATTTTGCTCCTATAGAAACACGCGGCCGGTCTTTACGATCTTGACGCGCCCAACCGAAATACGGGATTACGGCAATCACCTTATAAGCCGAGGCACGGCGCGCCGCATCAATCATCAACAAGAGTTCAAATAAATTGTCTACCGGCGGAAAGGTTGATTGAATAATAAATACCGTATTTCCGCGAACACTCTCATTAAATGCAGGTTGAAATTCTCCATCGCAAAAATCCGTAACCTGTGATAGACCTAATGCTGAGCCCAAAGACTCTGCTATATGTTCAGCTAAATAACGCGACGAACGTCCTGAAAAGATTTGAAATTTGTGTTGATCGGATAACATGCCAATTTTTTGTACAAAGGTAATATTTTTACATTTTACCGACAAATATACTTTTTAACAAGTTTTTATTACAAGCTATCCATCACGTTTTCAAGATACTTTAGCAATTCTTCTCGTCCTTGTCCTGTTTCGGAAGAAGTAATAAAAACAGAAGGCAGTTCTTCCCAACTTTCGAGTAAAACTTTTTTGTAATGCGCTACATTCGATGCTAAATTACCGGCGCCTAACTTATCGGCTTTGGTAAACACTAATGCAAAGGGGATGCCGTCTTCGCCCAATTTGTTAATAAATTCCAAATCTATAACCTGAGGTTCCAAACGCACATCTATCAACACAAACAAGAGCGTAAACTGTTCTCGATGAGAAATATAATCGGTTATAAGATTAGAAAATGTACAGCGGGAAACCTTAGATGCCTTGGCGTAACCGTAGCCCGGCAAATCAACTAAATACCAATTATTGTTAATAATAAAATGATTAACCAACTGCGTTTTCCCGGGAGTAGCCGAAGTTTTTGCCAGGCTGCCATGACCGGTAAGCCGATTAATCAGCGACGATTTACCAACATTGGAGCGACCAATAAAGGCAAACTCCGGCAAGCGTTTCTTCGGACATTGCTCTATCTTAGCACTACTGCAAACAAAAGATACGGATTTAATTATCATTTTGCAGATTTTACAAACTACAAAGATAGAAAAAATAACTGATAATCCCCCAATAATTCTTCATTATTCATTGTTCATTATAGTTTTCTGCTCACTACCACTTTTATTGATTTTGGCACTAATTCGAAGGTAAAAGTTGAATAGCCCAAGGCTTCTCCGTCAATTTCTATAGGACTTTCGGGCCAGGTTTCAATGGTAATGTTTTTACCCTGAGCAGCCAATACTTTGGAATAACTGTAGAGGTTTCCATTGTACAATTTGCGAAAATGACGCAAAACACTGAATTTATTAACTCGTTTGATGACGGTGATATCAAGCAGTCCGTCGTCAATCACGGCGTTGGGCATCTGGTTCATGCCGCCGCCATTGTATTTGCCTACGCCTACCGTAGCGCTGAATACCGCACCGTCGTAAAAAATATTTCTGTCGATAATAACTTTGAAACGTTTGGAACGGTAGGTAAATAATTCTTTGATTGTACTATTGATATATAAGCGTTTGCCCAATCGCCCCTCGTCTTTTAGCCGGTTAAAGCGGCGGTTAACCATAGCATCGAAGCCCATTCCCGCCACGTTAACCATATAGCGTTGGTGTTTAATCAAGGTTTCATGATAACTGATTAGCCCTACATCTTGTAAAATAGTATGCTCGGCTACTAACGACAATACTGCATCTGAATAAGTTTTGGGAATTCCGTACATACGCATCCAGTCGTTGCCTGTTCCGGCAGGAATTACCGCAAAGGAAATATCAGCAGTAGGAACTTGTTGTTGAATGAAAATGCCGTTGACTACTTCATTAACAGTACCATCGCCGCCAATGGCTACAATCTTCCGATAGCCGTCATTAACAGCTTTAACTGTTAACTCTACAGCATGGTACTTATGTTCCGTGAATACACAGGTAAAATCTAATCCGTTGTGGTTCATTTGATTGGATATTATCGGCCAGTCTTTAAGGCCGCGGCCTATACCGGCTTTCGGATTTACAATAACCATCCATCCGTTCTTTACTACTTTATCCATCTGACATAATATTTATTACAAAAATAGACAAATTTTCTTTATTTCGGATAAATTTCTTAAATTTGCAGGTTGTATCTCTTAAAAAGACTGATATGGGAAAAATAATTGCAATTGCCAATCAAAAGGGTGGCGTAGGTAAAACGACAACGGCTATTAATTTGGCTGCCTGTTTAGCGGTGTTAGAGAAAAAAGTGTTGTTGGTAGATGCTGACCCGCAGGCCAATGCTACTTCCGGCTTGGGTTTCGACGTTAACAATTTGCAGGGTAATACCGTATATGAATGCCTGATTGATCAGGCAGACATTGCCGACGCCATGCTTACCACCGAAATAAAAGACTTGCATTTATTGCCCTCCCATATCGACTTGGTTGGGGCTGAGATAGAGATGCTTCAACTTACTGATAGAGAACAAGTATTAAAATCTGCCCTCTCGAAAATTGTTGATAAATACGACTATATCTTTATTGACTGCTCACCTTCTTTAGGATTAATTACAGTCAATGCGCTTACGGCTGCCGACTCAGTAATTATCCCTGTGCAATGCGAATTTTATGCCTTGGAAGGATTGGGTAAATTATTGAATACCATCAAAATAGTGCAAACCCGTTTAAATCCTGCTTTAGCCATAGAGGGCTTCCTGTTAACCATGTACGATGCCCGTTTACGTTTAGCTAATCAGGTGGTGGAAGAAGTTCGCCGCCATTTCCCCGAAATGGTATTCCAAACTATTATTCAGCGGAATGTGAAATTGAGCGAATCGCCCTCTTTCGGTAAACCGGTAATTCTTTATGATGCCGCTTCGGCAGGCTCGAATCATTACCTGAACTTGGCCAAGGAAGTATTGCAAAAAAATGAGATGAATACACAAGCCTAAATTTTAATAAGATGACGAAGAAACCTGTATTGGGACGCGGGCTTGGGGCCATGTTGACAGACGCCGATGTGGTGAATCCTCCCCGGCAGAAAGTCGAACGTCCGACAGTTACGGCAAAGAAGGATGAGAGCGTTAGTGAAATCAAGATTACCGACATTGAAACAAATCTTTCTCAACCCCGTATGCATTTTGATGAAGAAGCTTTAAAAGAGCTTGCGGAATCTATTAAAACCGTTGGATTGATACAGCCGGTTACGGTTCGGGAAACAGAACAGGGGCGTTACCAAATTATCAGCGGCGAGCGGCGGTATCGTGCAGTTAAAATGGCCGGTCTGACAACTATTCCGGTATATATTCGTGAAGCCGACGATAAGGAACTGTTGGAAATGGCCCTTGTCGAAAATATACAACGCGAAGATCTTGATGCTATCGAAATAGCGATTAGTTTTCAACGATTAATTGATGAATGTTCGCTTACACAGGAGTCGTTGAGCGAGCGTGTAGGAAAGAAACGCGCTACCGTAGCGAACTATCTTCGCCTGCTTCGTTTGCCCGCCGAAATACAATTATTTATCCGCGAACGCAAACTCTCTATGGGACACGCCCGCGCTATTGTAGGGCTTGATGGTGAAAAACAGCAATTGAAAATTGCCAGGAAAACCATTGATGAAGAACTTTCCGTACGTCAGGTTGAAGAGCTCATTAAAAAGAGCCTGCGCCCTATTGCTGAAAAGCAGGCACCGGCAACCGAAGAAGAGCTTCCCGATGATTATTTCCGCCTGATTGAACTCTTAGGGCCGTACTTCAATAATAATATCAATATTAAACGTAGCGAAAAAGGTGATGGAAGAATCATCATTCACTTTGCCAACGATGAAGAAGTACGTCGTTTTATGCAAAAACTTAATGAAAATACGCAGACTTAATTTTACAGTGAAAAAATATTGTCTGCTCATACTACTTCTCTTATCAGGATTTTGCACACAGGCACAAATGCGTACAGGGGTTGCGCCGATAGGAGCAAGGCCCTTGGGTAAAAATTTTTGGCATGGCCTCACCGGCCGCGATTCTTTGGGAGTTACACGTGTGTGGGTTGGCTCACTCATAGTGCCGGGTTATGCACAAATATATAACCGCGATTATTGGAAATTGCCCATTTTATATGGCGGTATTGGTGGATTGCTGTATGCCGGTTATCGTAATAATATGAATTATCTTGATACGAAGGATGATGTTTTCGAGCGTAACCGGAACCTTTGCTACATAGGGGCTGGGCTATTATACTGGGGCAGTATGCTTGATGGACTGGTTTCTTATAAAACACCGAAAAGATATTTACCGCAACGGGCAACCATCTATTCAACCTTATTGCCCGGATTGGGACAGTTCAACAATGAACATTATTGGAAAATTCCCATAGTATATTTAGGTATTGCCTTTGGCGTGTATTTAATCGATTATAATAATATGCAATATCAGCGTTTTAGGGAGGCATATAAAATCAAGACTGCCGACCCACCTGTAGAAAGCGACAATTTCCTTGCCACCCGTTATTCATCGGAAACATTAAAATATTACCGCGATAGCTATCGCCGCGATCGTGATTATGCCTGGCTTTATTTAGGTGTTTTTTATATGTTAAATATAATTGATGCCAATGTGTTTTCCCACTTGAAAGAATTTGACATAAGCGATAATCTGAGTATACATCTACGTCCTACGATTATGTATGACGATATGCTCGCTATGAGAAACCAATTGCCGGCTTTCGGGATGATATTAAATTTGAATTTTAAGTAACAACCAATATTTTTAATATTATGAGACAGTTTTTTTTGTTCTGTGTTTTTGCATTTTTTCTTGTAACCTCGCTCTTTGCACAAAACAGTAATAAATTATCGGAAGACACAACAATTATTGCCGGCAAAATAGCGATTATTGACGGAGATGAAATTTTGGCCATAGATGAGGAAAACAATATTGACAGTTTACTTTCTGTTTGGTATATACAACGTGCCCTGCTGGACACCTCTATTTTTGCACAAATCGGAAACTATGATTTACCTATGGCCGACTTGCCCGATGAAGTATATATTAATCGCCTCAAAGCCCTGCCTTGTATTATTGATTTACCGTATAACCACGTAGTGCGTAATCAGATTGTTTACTATACTCAAAAGATGAAAGAAAAGGCAGAGATGATATTAGGCCTTGCAGAATTTTATTTCCCGATGATTGAAGAGATTTTAGACCTTTACGATATGCCGTTAGAATTGCGTAACATGGCAGTGATTGAATCGGCGCTTAATCCTCGCGCAGTGTCGAGGGCTAAGGCTAAAGGCCTGTGGCAGTTTATGTATGGTACAGCCAAATTATATAATCTTACCATGAATTCTTTTGTTGAAGAACGCTTTGACCCGGTTGCCTCAACACATGCAGCCGCCCGTCACATGAGGGATTTGTATAATATCTTCGGCGATTGGAGTTTGGCGATTGCAGCGTATAACTGTGGAGCAGGTAATGTGAACAAAGCTATTAAACGCTCCGGTGGTAAGCGCGACTATTGGGATATTTACCCCTACCTACCCAGAGAAACCCGCGGCTATGTTCCGGCCTTTGCGGCGGCAAATTATTTATTGTCTTACTATAAAGAACACGGACTAGTTCCTAAACAATTAGACCTGCCTCCGCATATCGATACTTTTATGGTCAATAAACCCTTGCATTTCGAACAAGTTTCGGAAATGATAGGTATTCCGGTGGATGAGTTGCGCAAACATAATCCGCAATATGTATATGATATTATTCCGGGTAACGAACGCCCTTATATTTTGCGTATTCCCCACGAATATACTTCCGCCTTTGCGGAAAATGAGCGGGAAATATATGTATACAAAGATAGTGTTTACTTCAATCCAAATATCATTAAACAGATTGCGGGACGTGGCTCTGCAACTCCTGCTTCCGGCGCTCAGATTATTCATAGGGTGAAAAGCGGCGAAACCTTATCAACTATTGCCAATCGATATGGCGTAAAGATAAATGATCTGAAATACTGGAATGGTATAAACGGGACCACTATACGTGCAGGACAAAAGTTAGTAGTGTATGGTAAATCTGCTGCTCCAAAGCCTGCTGTTACTATTACCACTACTACAGCCTCTGCCGGAAAAACTACTACAACAACAAAGCCAACTTCCGGGAAGGCTATTGTGCATACCGTGAAGAAAGGGGAAACCTTGTGGAACATTTCACAAAAGTATGATGACGTTACTTTTTACGAAATCCTGAAGTTAAATGGTTTTAGCGAGAAGCAAAAAATATTCCCCGGTGATAAGATTAGGATTAAGTAACTGTTTAAATTTTAAATTCAAAAAATTTTATTGAGAGCCACATAATAAAAGCCAAGAATATCATCGCAATACTGGAAGATACGGTGTATTCATAATCTTTAGCCAAAAGTATTGAAAATAAATATCGCGAACCCAATATTCAGGAAGCCTGTCGTCGCCAAGATTGTACAAATGTTTTAACATCAAACAGCCAACCATTGTCCGTATGGAACTCTTGGCACTCCCTTGTCTGAGTAATATGGCTTAAACTCATCCTCAAAGTACTGCCAGTCTATAAGTCTTAGACAACAATGCCAACTCGTGCTTGTGATCAATCAAATCTTCCAAACAGGTGCGAAATAGTTCGCGATGGTTTTCAGGTAATTTTCCTAACATAATTTGCCACTTTTTATATCGCAAAGGGCGAGCGGGTTGTTATAAGGAACAAAGCCAACAAATACATCAATACGTTTAACGAAATTAGTAACTTTTTTTCTCATACTATTCAAAGCATTACCTCTGATATGGTGAAATCAATATGCAGCTACAGCTACCTTGCTTTAAATTCTTTCTGGTCTAATCAAAACATCATTTTCGTGTAAACTGACAGCAAGGAAAAAACAAAACGAGGCTGCTCTTTTGGAACAGCCCCGTTTAAAAAGTAACCCGCTAAAATTAATTACTATTTCTTCTTAGCAACTTTTTTAGCGGCGGGTTTCTTAGGAGCAACTTTCTTTACCACTTTCTTAGGAGCAGCTTTTTTCACCACTTTCTTAGGATCAGCTTTTTTCACCACTTTCTTAGGAGCGACTTTTTTCACTACTTTCTTAGGAGCGACTTTTTTCACTACTTTCTTAGGAGCAGCTTTTTTTACTACTTTCTTAGGAGCGGCTTTTTTTACCACTTTCTTAGGAGCAGCTTTTTTCACCACTTTCTTAGGAGCAGCTTTTTTTACCACTTTCTTAGGAGCAGCTTTTTTTACCACTTTCTTAAGAGCGGCTTTTTTTACCACTTTCTTAGCAGTGGATTTCTTAGCTACTTTCTTTTTAGGAGCAGCTTTTTTTGCTACTTTCTTCTTTGCAGGTACACCTGCTACGCCGGGCAGAGGACCTTCTGCTGCCAAGGCGCTGAGCGTTGTTTTTTTCATAAAAGTTGTATTTTCTAATTGGGTTACTGGTTTCATTTTTTTTATTTTTTTCTTATCCTCTTTTGAAATCGAGTGCAATGTTAGTGATTTTTTTGATACGCTCCTAATTTTTATCAAGGTTTTTTCAACAGGCTTTTCAACACGCGCTGCAAAATCACTTAACACATTCATGTAATTTATGAAGGCATCGTAGGGAGAGTCGTATGGCGTGAAGTATTTGTGTACCGCGCCATCCGAGAATAATTTAGTACACATATAATAGAAGTGATCGGAGGCTTGAAGACGTCGATATTCCTGTAAAAAATTTTTATCATTAATGTTCATAATTTTTTCTCCAAGGCGGTATAATTGGTCAACAGCCTCGTTTTGGAGTTCATTTCCGAGCCAAGCGCTGAGATCGCGTTCCTCATCGGCCCATGAAATTGCATAAGGAACATGCAGGGGTGCCACCGGACTATGTTTTGCGGAAGCCTCTGCAGGAGTAAGGAATTCAAAGTTTGAAGAGATAAAAATACGTGCAGGCAAATAACGTAAGAAAGCAAAAATTCCGGTTTCCATTCCCTGATGTTCACCAAAAGTTTCGTAGTCCATAAAAAGATTTATTATCTCATCTTTCTTAGTTGCCACATTAAGCCAATTTACATATTTTTCGACAGTTAGCGGCCATTGGTCCCATCCTCTATTCGAAAAACGGAAGGCTATATCATCACTTAAATTATAATTCTTTAACAATAATTTTAATTTCGGATTGATAGCATTGGTATAAATATAATTGGGCCTTTTCCAACCTAAGACATGTTTTGCGCCTTCAGTAAGCATGGCTGTATAGCCCATATCAGCTACCATTGCACCGATTTCATCGGAATAAATCAATTCAGTATTACGAAAAGTTACCGGTTGTTGCCCGAAATGTTTTTTAATTAGCGCCGCATGTTCCTCCACCTGCGCACGAAATTCTCCGGGATCTTTCACCGAAGCTAAGGAGTGGGAATATGTTTCGGCCAAAAATTCCACACAGCCTGTTTTAGCAAGGGTTTTGAAACTTTCCAACACTTCGGGAGCATACATTTCGAACTGTTCGATAGCTATGCCCGAAATAGAAAAACTTACCTTAAACTGTTTTCCGTACTCCTTGATAATATCCAACAACACTCCGTTGGCAGGCAAATAACAACGGTCGGCCACCTTGCGCATAATCGAGCGATTGGCAAAGTCGTCATAATAGTAATGGTCATTGCCTATATCGAAGAAGCGATATTGGCGCAAGCGCAAGGGTTGGTGTACCTGGAAATAAAGGCATAATGTTTTTTTCATACTAACACTCCTATAATTTTATACCTATTATATATATAAGGTATGAATTTTTATTCTTGATAATAATCTTTTCCGGTCATTGCCGACTTGTATACTTTTTTAATGTAGAAAGCTGCGTTATCCCACTTCAGGGTATTTACTTCTTCGAGTCCGCACCTGATGGCCATTGCCGACAAGGCCGGATAAGCCAATAAGGCATGGATGGCATCGGCTAAGGCATTCACATCCCAGAAGTCAATTTTAATGGCATGCTTCAACACCTCGGCTACCCCCGATTGTTTGGAAATGATGGTAGGCACATTCGAGCGCATGGCTTCCAGAGGCGAAATTCCGAAGGGCTCGGATACCGAAGGCATCACATACACATCGCTATGGGCAAACATGCGCTGTACATCGGCACCACGTAAAAATCCGGTGAAATGAAATTTGGTGGCCATGCCTAATTTCGCCACGCGACGGATAGAACGGTTCAACATATCGCCGCTTCCGGCCATAACAAAACGCACATCCGAACGCTGTTTTAACACCTTGCTTGCCGCTTCAATAAAATATTCGGGTCCCTTCTGATAAGTAATACGACCAAGAAAAGTTACAATTTTTTCAGGAAGGCCGCGTTGTACTTCCATAGCCGAATATCCTTGAAAATCGACAGCATTGTGAACGGTAATCACCTTTTCAGCATCAATACCGTAACGATTAATCACGATATTGCGTGTAAGGTGGCTTACAGTAATTATACGGTCGGCGGCCAGCATGCCGTTACGTTCTATATCAAATACCTGTTGGTTCACATTCTCGCCGCTACGGTCGAATTCGGTAGCATGCACATGAATCACCAAAGGTTTTCCAGAAACTTTTTTCGCTGCAATACCAGCCGGATAGGTTAACCAGTCGTGGGCATGAATTACATCAAAGGTTTGTAGTTTGGCAATAGAGGCAGCCACCAAGGCATATCGCGTCACTTCTTCCATCAAGGTTGTGCCATATTTCCCCGAAAACTTATATTTTTGTCCAAAGCCGATGTTATGGTCGGTAACAGTATCTTTGAGATTTTGTTCAATGGCCTTTTCAAACTCTTCGGGACTAAGATAAGGAAGAAGATTAGAACCTATTTCTAAAAAATTAATTCGTTTCCAAAATTCTTCGATGGTAGAAATGTCCGACAAAGTTTCTACATCGCTTGCATTAAGAATCCGCACGGCGCTTTGGTCTTCATCGCCTGAGGCATGCGGCATAACGAAAAGCACCTCCACCTCGTTTTTGGCCAAACCCTTGGTCAAGCCGTAACAAGCGGTGCCCAAACCTCCGGCAATGTGTGGAGGAAATTCCCATCCGAACATTAACACTTTCATAAGTCGTATAGTTCAATTAAGTGCATACTTCGTAATATACTTGCCACACTCGAAGCCTGTGCAATACACGCATGCGGCGAGTGCGGAGGGTCGCCGTGGTATAACTCGGAAATGGTACACAAGCCGTGTATACTTACCTCTTCTTCGAAACCGGCAACTAATTCTTTGGCCTTAGATACAAATTGTTTCCCAAAAAGCCTAAAATTAGCTTCTATATAAAAAGGTAAGAGCCAAGGATATACGGTTCCCTGATGTTGCGCTTGATAACGTTCTTCCTGGTTCCCTTCATAACGGCCGATATAGAGCGGATTTCGCGGCGAAAGGGTACGAAGGCCCTTGGGCGTGAGCAATTCGTGTTCAATAACCATAAGTATTCTCCGTTTAACCTCATCGATCAGCGGACTATACGGCAAGGCACAAGCGAAAATTTGATTCGGACGATAAAAAATATTTTGCCCTTCGGGGCCAACATAATCAGACAATTGATTACGCACATCAGTCCAAAATACCGGTAAAAAGTTTTGTTCTATTTTCTCACGAACAGGTTTCCACTGCTTGACAAATTTTGTATCCTTATGTTTTTTCGCTAATTCGATAAGATAAGACAAAGCGTTATACCACAAAGCGTTAACCTCCACTTGATATCCAAGGCGTGGGGTTACCGGCTTGCCGTTTACTACTGCATCCATCCAGTGGAGCGGTTTGCCCCAACTTTCCGTCCAAATTAATCCATTATCGTGTAAGTGTACATCGGGGTGACTCCCATTGCTGTATGCTTCTATAATGGATTTCATTTTTTTACCATAGAGTTTCCACACATCGGCTTCTGGAACCGCAGCGGCATATTGTTGCACTGCCCAGCAATACCAAAGCGGCGAATCAACAGGGCGGCTTACACTATCATTGTTTTTATCGAAATCGGTAAACCATCCGGCATTAAGTTGTTGCGACATGGCATCCAACACCGTCTTGCATATTTTCTCATTGCGGTTAGGCCCCAAAGTAAGTCCGGGAAGCGACATCAAGGTGTCGCGGCTCTTTTGTTCGTGGAAGGGGAAACCTGCTATCACCTCAGTAATTTTTCCGCGCTGCGAAACAAACTGCCCTGCGGCAGTTATCAGGCACTCCTCATAAGAATTACGCGGCGGGCGCGCTGCCAAGGTTTTTGCAAAAACAGTTTTCAGAGAGGCAGGTTTGGCTTCTTTTATCGAGGCCGAAAAGATAATACTTTCGCCTTTCTTAATATTGCATTCAAAAACACCGGGGACAAAAAGGTCTTCGATACCATCATAGCCGCGGCGCACCTCGTCTAAATATTCTATATTGTAGTACCAGTCGGGACAGGCCACAAATTCCGATGCCTTGCTCATTTGCATGTGCAGGGTTGGGAAACCGTTATATAATTTCGATTTGATACCACCGGGAATTTTTTCGGAACGGGTATTGGCTACCATATTAGCTCTTGTGAGCGTGTGTACATTGCGGTAGGCCAAATAAGGTTTCAACCGCAGGGTTGTGGCCGAGTGGGCCTCCAAAAGCGTATAACGAATCAAGAGTTGGTCTTCATTATGCACCAGCATCATTTCTTTTTTCAACAATACGCCTCCCACGCGATAGGTAAGCGTGGCGATAGGTTCGTAGGCAAAATCAACAATGTATTTGTGCCCACGCGGTTCATACATGCCTTGATAACGATGAATTCCCAGGTTGAAGGCTTGGCCGTGCTGAATCACCGTTTCGTCCAAAGCCGAGAGCAAGACATGACGGTCTCCCTGGAACTCGTCAATAGGAACTACCAAAAGTCCGTGATATTTGCG
>JAIRUB010000175.1 GCA_031254635.1 Prevotellaceae bacterium
AAAACTATATGCTTCTCAAAAAACGAAGAAGTACGTGATAAACTGATAAGGATATATATCGAAAAGCATTATTTCAAAACAGGAAAATATTATTAATTCAGCTGTTTTGAAACACTACCGATTTTTTATAAATTTTAGTTTCGAGTTTAAGGTATCAAGTATCAGTACATAAGATGTTTAGTTTTCGGTTTACAAGTTAACAGGTTTATAGTTACTCAGTTATTCATTTTCAACTTTCAATTAACATGGTAAAGGTAGCAAAAAAATCACATACAAGGGTATGTCCGAAATTTTATCTATATTTGTATTCGTGAACGAAGAAAATAACATAGTAAAAGGCATCGTTTTTCGCCATACCGGCAGTCATTATATGGTTAAATGCGATGAGCATAGTAACTTAATAGACTGCGTAGTAAGGGGCAAATTCCGGCTAAAAGCCTCAACCACCACCAACCCTATAGCCGTGGGTGACAAGGTGGAGGTGGAATTGCAAAACGAAAAGAAAGGAATTATCACAGCCATAGTGCCTCGCAAGAATTATATTATTCGAAAAGCCACCAACTTATCGCGTGAGGCTCACGTAATTGCAGCTAATGTAGACTGTGCTTATCTGATTACCACCATTGCTTATCCTACTAATAGCTTAGAATTTATCGACAGATTTTTAGTAACCTGCGTGGCTTATGAGGTGCCGGCAAAACTCATTGTAAATAAGGTTGATTTATATAACGAGGAAGAAAAAGAGGCGTTGCAGCATTTTAAACGTATATATGAAAGCGCCGGTTATGAAATAATAGAAACCTCGACTAAAACCAGGTTTAATCTTGATTTATTAAGAGAAGACATCCGCGGAAAGTTGTGTTTGTTCTCAGGTTCATCTGGAGTGGGTAAATCGTCACTGATTAATGCGCTTGGCTCCTCTATGGAACTCCGTGTAGGCGAAATCAGCAGCTACCACCTCAAGGGTATGCACACCACTACTTTTTATGAGGCATTTGAACTTGCCGGCAGAGGTTATGTTATCGACACACCCGGTATTAAAGGCTTCGGATTGGTAGATGTGGAGAAAGAAGAAATTTATCATTTTTTCCCGGAAATTTTTAAATATGCCGATAATTGCAAGTTCAAGCCCTGCACGCACACGCACGAGCCGCAATGCGCCGTACTCGATGCCGTAGAGCGCGGCCTTATTTCACCTGAACGCTACGAGAGCTACCTGAAGATTTTCGAGGAAGAGGAGGAGAAGTACAGGAAGTAGGGCGAGAAGTGTTAAGCGTAAGACGTGAGCGGTTTTTAGGTTCCCGAGGGTTTAATCTTTTCAATAATTTGATGGGCTACATCAAAGCCTACTTTTAATACTCGGGTGTTTAATATGCCCTCATAATAGCCATCTAAACGCAGCACACTATATACAACCTATAGTGCTTGTTTTTAAATAGTTCCTGTTCGTCACGTGTTATAAAAAATAATTTTTAAGTTAATATTGATGGTTGATAACAGTTGTGATGTGTAAAGGTAATGATTATTATTAAATAATAAAAAATCTTTAGCAACAAAGGGGGGGTTAAGAAGAATTAGATTGGCATCAATATTCAACTTCTTGTGCATTTTGCGAGCAATATTCAATCATTCGTCTAATGCTAATTTTGTACCTACATTTAAATCAGTATATTGCTTAATTATTTTATAGGTTATTATTCTCATCTATCTTTATTATCCCAATACAAAGACAGTAGGTTTATTTTGATTTTCAAAATAAATATTACAAAATTTGTATTTTTTCCAATAACGCCACTGTTTCCACATAGTGTGTATGCGGAAACATATCGAAGGGCTGAATAGCGGCAACACGGTAACCTTCGCAAAGCTGTTTCAAATCAAAAGCCAACGACACCGGATTACAGCTTACATACACTATCTTTTGCGGCGCTGCCCGTAATATGGTTTTCTTAATTTCAATCAGGGTACCGGAGCGCGGTGGATCAAGAATCACAACGTCGGGACGGCCATGCGCAGCAATAAAATCGTCTTTAAAAGTATGCAGAATATCGCCAACCAAAAAACGGGTATTCGTTAAATTATTAACAGAAGCGTTATACTGCGCATCTGCAATGGCCGAGGCATTGCCCTCAACGCCTATAACCATGCGCGCATCGCGGGCTACGTGGCAAGCCAAGGTTCCAATGCCGGTGTACAAGTCATAAACCAACTCATGCCCTTTAAGTGCTGCGTATGTGCGTACTTGATGAAAAATGTTTTCCGCTTGAAGCGGATTAGGCTGATAAAAAGCCGAGGCGCTGTAACGAAAAGTTAAATCTCCGGAGCGTTCCATAAGATATTGCTCACCGGATACATGTATAGGCTCTCCCCTATCAATGCTGTAAAACCAAGCGTTAACCTTGGGTAGCAATTGTTGTAAATGTTGTAAAAAAGGAATTATACGAACATCGTCAACTGCACACACTAACCACACAAGCAGTTGTCCGGTTGTAGTTGTGCGTAATTGCAAACTTCGCAAAAGGCTTTGTCTTGTAAAGTAATCATAAAAAGATAAGCCTTGTTCTTTAGCTGCATTTTTTATGATGACGGCCGTTTCATGCACCACTTCCGGTTGTAAAAAACATTTTTCAATATTACAAACCATATCGCGCCGTTCTATTTCATGAAAACCTAAGTTATCGGGAGCAGCAAAGGCGTATTCACTCTTGTTTCTATAGCCTTGCAACAACGGGCTTGGTGTTACTGCGGGTACTTCCGGGGTAATAATCTCATACTTCCGTAAAGCATTAAGTAAAATTTCGCGCTTCCAATGTAATTGAGCTTCGTAACTATAGTGCTGCCACAAACAGCCTCCGCAAATACCGCAATGTTGGCAAAAGGGCTGTATCCGTTGCGGCGATTGCTCTACAATGTTAATTATCTTGCCATAACGAAAACCACGTTGACGCCTGTCGCTTTCTAAATCTGTTGTTTCGCCGGGTATTCCGCCATCTACATAAATACGGCCTGTACCCATAGAGCCTATTGCACGACCGGAAGAATGAATGTCGTAAAGCTTTATATTACTCAGATATTTAGCCATTTACTTAAGAGCTACAAATTAAGCATTTTGACAATACTTTTTTCAGCTTTCTGCCGAATATTTTCTTCAATATTCACTTCAAATTGTTCATTCAAAAGTGAATCGTATATTTTTTCGAGTGTAATGAGTTTCATAAATTCACAATTACTGCAAGCGCCGCAGGAATCGTCAACTTCACTACTTAAAGTATTAGATGAAGACGCCGGTATAAATTCTTTTTTTGGTGATTTTTGTCGCATTTGATGAATTATTCCAGGCTCGGTGGCTACAATGTAGGTTTGAGTATTATCAGAAGCCGAAAAAGCCAATAAAGCGGAAGTAGAACCTATATAGTCGGCCAAAAGTAATACCGGTTCTTTACACTCAGGGTGAGCAAGAACTTTTGCCTGCGGATACTGTTTTCTAAAATCAATAATATTTTCAACAGAAAAAGCTTCATGTACGTGACAGGCGCCATCCCATATCAACATATTTTCACGGCCGGTTAAACTTTTAATATAATTTCCTAAATTTCTATCAGGTCCAAAAATTATTTTTTTATCTTTTGGTAAACTATTAACAATTTGCAAAGCATTACTTGAAGTACAACAAATATCTGTAAGCGCCTTAACCGAAGCATCGGTATTTACGTATGAAATTACCGTATAACCCGGATTTTGTTCAATAAATTCTTTAAAATCTTCTGCTTTACAAGAATCTGCTAATGAACAACCTGCACTTAAATCTGGTATAAGTACCTTTTTTTTAGGCGATAATATTTTAACCGTTTCAGCCATAAAATATACGCCTGCAAAAACTATAATATCAGCCTTTGTTTTAGCTGCAGCCTGCGATAATTGAAGACTATCTCCTAAAAAGTCAGCAATATCTTGCACCTCGCTACGTTGATAGTAGTGAGCTAATAAAACAGCATTCTTTTTTTGCTTTAATTTTTTTATTTTTTCAATAATTTCAGTTTTCAACATTGCAAAAGATATTATAATTAAAAATAAAGAATTTAAAAATTTATAATTGTTGTTTATTTATAGCTGTTGATGAAGTTTATAATTATTTTTATTAAGAATTAAAAGTATTGATTTTATTAATAATTCAGAATATTTTTGTTAATAAAATATAATTTATAAACAGTTGTTGACTGGTGTATAATCTGTACTAATTCTATTTAAAAATTGTATATTATTTTTATTGTTTTTTGAAAATATTTTATATAGAATAATGTTTTTGGTTTTACAAAAATAGTTATTAAAAAAGATGAACAATTTTAAACAGAAATGTTAACAAAATAAGAACAATAAGTAGTCAGTAGTTAATAGTAGTTATAATTTGTAGAAGAATCGGAGTAAGGCTTGGTAAGTTCTTGAGGGTATGAATGCTTTGGATCTTGCAAAATTGGTTTGCACCATATTTCCTACCTTATAACGAAATTTTGGTCGCTTGGCTTTAACAATCCTACGCATTGCTTTAGCTAATTTTATTGGCTTACATCCTCCATTTTCTTCTTTTTCGATAATAGCCATACATTTAGCAAATTTTTCACCATAATGTTCGCTATTTTTAGTTTGTTCCGATACTATTCGGGCGGCAGTAAATCCCGTAGCAAAATCGCCTGGCTCAATAAGTACAACTTGTATTTTAAACGGATGAAGTTCAAGACTTAAAGCCTCACTATAACCTTCAATAGCGAATTTTGAAGCAGAATAAAATCCTTGGAAAGGAATGCCTACCATGCCCCCAATGGAACTTAGGTTGATAATTTTCCCTCCCCCCCCATTGCGTAAATGTGGAATAACGGCATTGCAGACATTAACGGTTCCCATGAAATTAGTATTCATTTGCAGGCCTATTTCTTCTGGAGTAGCTAACTCCAAAGCTCCGCCTATTCCCATTCCGGCATTGTTAATAACCACATCAATACGGCCATGTTCGTCAATAATAGTTTGTACGGCTGCCTGAATAGTTTCGGGCTTGGTAATATCCGCATGGAGCATGGCAATTTCTCCGCAGACTTGAGGCTGACTTGGCGATGAGTTACCGGCGGGAACTTTCCGGTCGGCGCCGTAAACAATAAAACCTTTTTGAGCAAGATATTCGGCGCAGGTCTTGCCTAATCCTGAGAAAGCACCGGTAATGAGAATTATTTTTTTATTCATAAGATTACGAGTTTAGTCCACGCGTCATTGCGAGGAACGAAGTGACGAAGCAAACACGAATTTACACAAATTATTATTTATAAACAATAGTTAATCTTTCAATTTTGCGCATAAATACTCACGGTTAAGACGGGCGATATGGGTAATGGAAATACCTTTAGGACATTCCGCTTCGCAGGCTTGGGTGTTGGTACAAGAACCGAAGCCCAATTCGTCCATCTTGGCCACCATAGCTTTGGCGCGGCGGGCGGCTTCAACCTTACCCTGTGGTAACAAAGCTAATGAACTCACGCGGGAAGCCACAAAGAGCATAGCCGAACTGTTTTTGCAAGTAGCAACGCAAGCACCACAGCCGATACAGGAAGCAGCGTCCATGCTTTCATCCGCCTTTTCTTTGGCAACGGGGATAGCATTGCCGTCGGGCACGCCGCCGGTATTCACAGAAACGAACCCTCCGGCTTGCAAAATCTTGTCGAAAGCGCCGCGGTTAACCACCAAGTCTTAATTACGGGAAAGCCCCGGCTGCGCCAGGGTTCAACAGTAATGGTTTCGCCATTCTTGAACTTACGCATGTGCAGTTGGCAGGTTGTAATATCACTGTCGGGGCCATGAGCGTGGCCATTAATATATAGTGAGCACATACCGCAAATACCTTCGCGGCAATCGTGGTCGAAAGCTACAGGGTCTCTTCCTTCGCAAACTAATTTATCATTGAGGATATCCATCATTTCGAGGAAAGAAGTATCAGGCGAAATATTGCTTATCTTATAGATTTCAAACTTTCCTTTTGCTTTCGCATTCGCCTGGCGCCATATTTTGAGGGTAAAATCCATTTGTCTTTAATCTTTGTAGTTTCTTGTTGCTAATTTAACAAATTCATAGTTGAGAGGTTCTTTGTGCATTTCGTGGGTATCGTTATCTTTGTGTTCCCAGCACGATACGTAGGAGAAATTTTGGTCGTCGCGTTTGGTTTCTCCATCTTCTGTTTGCATTTCTTCGCGGAAATGTCCGCCACATGATTCCTTACGGTTGAGGGCGTCCATAGCCATTAGCTCGCTTATTTCGAGGAAGTCGGCTACACGAAGTGCCTTTTCCAATTCCTGATTAAATTCGTTATTTTCGCCGGGGACACACACGTTTTTCCAAAACTCATCACGAAGGACTCGGATATCTTCAATAGCTTTCTTCAATCCGGCTTCGTTACGGCTCATGCCAACGTAGTTCCACATAATTTTGCCAAGAAGGCGGTGATAGTAATCAGCCGGCTCTATACCTTTAATTGCGAATAATTTTGCAATCTTTTCGTTAATTTTCTTTTCTGCTTTTTCAAAAGCGGGGTGGTTAGTATCTGTTTTCTTTTCCTGAATTTTACCAGCCAAATAATCGCCAATAGTATAGGGGAGAATGAAATAGCCGTCGGCCAAGCCCTGCATTAAAGCTGATGCGCCCAAACGATTTCCGCCGTGGTCGCTGAAATTCGCTTCACCAATAGCATAAAGGCCTGGGATGGTAGTTTGAAGATTATAGTCCACCCAAAGGCCGCCCATAGTATAGTGAATGGCCGGATAGATCATCATTGGTTCGTTATATGGATTAACGTCAACAATTTTTTCATACATTTGAAAAAGGTTGCCGTAACGCTCTTCAATCACGTGTTTACCAAGATGTTGAATGGCTGTAGAGAAGTCGAGGAACACTGCCAATCCGGTTTCATTCACGCCATAGCCGGCATCGCAACGTTCCTTAGCCGCGCGCGAAGCTACATCGCGTGGAACAAGGTTCCCAAAGGCCGGATAACGGCGCTCGAGATAATAATCACGGCCTTCCTCCGGTATTTGCGATGCTTTGATTTGTTTATTGCGTAATTTTTCTATATCTTCTTTTTTCTTAGGAACCCAAACACGCCCATCGTTACGAAGCGATTCTGACATCAAGGTCAGCTTCGATTGTTGGTCGCCGGATATAGGAATACAGCTGGGATGAATTTGTTCGAAACCGGGGTTACCAAAGAAAGCTCCTTTTTTATAACATTGCCAAACCGCAGAGCCGTTACTGTTCATGGCGTTCGTTGACAAGAAAAACACATTGCCGTAACCACCGGTAGCAATTACAACAGCGTGTGCACTGTGGCGTTCTATCTCGCCGGTAACAAGATTTCGGGTAATAATTCCATTGGCGTGTCCGTCAATAAGTATCAAGTCAAGCATTTCGTGTCGAGGGTATGATTTTACCTGTCCCTTTGAAATAGCGCGGTTTAACGAAGCGTAAGCTCCCAGCAGCAATTGTTGTCCAGTTTGCCCGCGGGCATAAAAAGTACGGCTAACCTGTGCGCCGCCAAAGGAGCGGTTATCAAGCAATCCGCCGTAGTCGCGTGCAAATGGAACGCCCTGAGCTACACATTGGTCGATAATAAGGTTGCTTACTTCGGCTAAACGGTAAACATTGGCTTCGCGGCTGCGGTAGTCGCCACCTTTGATGGTATCATGGAATAACCGGTAAATAGAATCATTATCGTTAGGATAGTTTTTAACGGCATTAATTCCTCCCTGCGCGGCAACAGAGTGAGCGCGGCGCGGGGAATCGCTAATACAAAAAACTTTCACGTTATACCCTAATTCACCGAGAGAAGCGGCAGCAGATGCACCGCCAAGGCCTGTTCCCACAACAATAATATCGAGTTTAAGTTTGTTAGCTGGATTCACAACTCGTATAGCTGCTTTGTGGCGAGTCCATTTTTCCATTAAAGGTCCTTCGGGGATTTTGGCATTAAGTTTTTCGGACATGAGGTATAATTTGCAAATTTACGGATTTAAGAAACAAATGTACGGTTTTTTAACATATTTTCAAATTTTTTACTACCTTTACCCCACATAACTGTTATCAACCACTAGTATTAATTTAAAAATTTTTATGACACGTTACGAACAGAAACAACTGAAAATCAAGTATTATAACTAAGTAATCCGTTATATGGAAGATGCAAAAGAAACATTGCAGAAAGCCGGAAAAAATGACAGGTTTTATAAAGACGATAAATATGTGAAAACAGCTTGCGGAATAGCTTACAATGGTGTTTTGAAAGCACTTGACGGTTATTTTTTGCTTAAAGGTATTGAAAAAACAAAGGATCGTAAATCTATTAATTACTATTATGAAATTTTGAGTCGTCTTGATAAAAGAATGCTGAACAATCTTCATGATGCGTACGAAGTGCTACATCTGTTGGGATATTATGATGGTATTCTGAATATCAGTATTGTAGAGAACGGCATTAGCGTTGCTTACAATATTATTGACAAAATTAAACCCTCAGAAGCATAACCCCCACTTTATAACTTACAAACTCACAATCAATAGCACTAATAAATTTGCCGCACAGATGATAGAAAAGCCGGAAATAATTATACGACGATTGCTTTTCAGGCCTAAAAAGAGGGCATATCCCATTTTTACCAAATTGTTGCTAAAAGTGGCGCTGCAAACAGCCATAACTATTATTGACGAAGCCACTACATATTCCCCTTGGAAAAGGCCGATAATAAATGGAGTGATATCGGTTACCCCAACAACTAACGACAAGGCCGTTAATCCTTGTGTGCCGAATTCGGTAATTACATAGTAGGTGACTACGGTGAACAAAACAAATAAGGAGGCAAAGATGAGTGAAACCTTAAATTCCAGAGGATTGTTATCGCTTATATTGTTGCTGTGTTTTCCCAAAGTTTCAGCCTCGGAGCTTTTGTAATAATAGACTACCATTCCGGTGGAAAAAGCTATTAAAAACAGCAGTACGCAATAGACCCAAATGTTACCGAACAAAGCAGGATTAAATATAAGCAGTAAAATCATAATTCGTATAAACATCATGGAGGAAGCTAAGAAAATGGCTCCCGCGTAACGGTAGCGCAATGATTCATTTGCTGTTTTGCTTTTACGAGACAATACTACTGTAGTAGCCGTGCTGCTATATAATCCACCTAAAATACCGGCAACGAGTAATCCCGAATCTCTGAACACGAATTTTTGTAACAGATAGCTGATATACGACATACCGGAAATGATTACCGTAGCTAACCAGATGTTGCGGGGCGTGAGATTAACGTCTTCGAAAATACGCTCATTGGGCAACAATGGCAGTATAATGCCGGCAATAATCAAAAATTTGGCCAAGGTAATAAACTCATCATTGTTCATACGGTTGGCCACGGAAATGAATGTTTCTTTCATTTCTGTGAGTAACAACACAATCACTAAAACCAATAAGGTGAAGGGTAGGGGCTGGGTTATTACAAGGGCCGGGATACAATAGGTAATGCAGGCTGTAATGATGGAAGTAAGCCCATAGCGTTTCAGGTGGCTTACCTTGAAATAATAGTTACACGACAGTAAAACAATAAGCCCACAGCCGCCAACACCCCAAAAAACTTTAGTACTCGGCTCAATCATAAACAATATATACCCTAATATACCGATAAGCGTAAAGGTTCTGTCGGAGCCGAAAAAGGTCTCTTTTCGTTCGTTTTTTAGCTGTAATTTCCGTTGCGAAAGTCCGATGACTAACGAGAAGGCAACAACCAAAAAAAGGTGTATGTAATTGTCGGGGATTTCCGGTAAAAATTGATCTATATTCATAATATTATAATTTTAGAAAAATATACCATTAGGAGTGTAACCTAAGCAACGCAGCACCGTTTCGCCCCAGATAAAGAGCATTAGCCAGGAAATCATAATCATGGTGATACCGAATTTGAAAATATCGGACCAACTATACTGGGTGGTGAGATAAAGTAATGCTGCGGGTTTACTGTTGAAGGGCAACACATAAACGTGCTTAATAAGCAAAGTTGTTGGGAAAGCAAGGCTCAGTAGTGGATACCCGAATTTTTGCGCTACCCCTATGGGAATGAAGATTAACGTACGCATAGTTTTCGATTGAAAAAGCAAGGCACTGAACATCATAGCTCCTGTGGGTACGGTAAAGAGTACCCAGAAAGGCATTTGTTCGGAAATACCCCAAATGGCAAAAGCCGAATCAATAGTTATTCCTGCCAGATTAGTGGAATAAAGCCCTGCCACTAGCATGTAAGCTCCTGCCGAAAATAACAATAGATGCCAGGGAATACCAATATCATTCCATTTGACAGTGCCATAAGAAACAAGCGCGATAACTGCGCCCATAAAGGCTACGGCTGTTTCGCTGATTTCGTGCAGATACCCTTTGGTAGCCCACATAAACAATACGCCTATAAAAAGGGCAATGGCCTTATATTTGTCTGTACTCATCTTGCCTAACTTTGACAATTCGTCTTTCAATTATAGCTAAGGGAAAGCCGGAGTGGACTATCCAGCGTTCAAAACCACTTTTCGGCCGGATAGATAATTGCTCTATTCGATAGTTGTTCATGTCTAAAGGGTCGAAAGATTTCGTCATTTATTTAAAAATTCAAAGATTACAAAACATTAAATCTTTAAATCATTGAATTATTAAATCCATTTTGTAAATGGATTTTTCATCAACATCGAATTATAGTAGCGCGTATCGCCGGTAACTTCTTCGCCTAACCATTCGGGTTTGCTGAAGGCGGCGTTTTCGTCGGATAATTCGATTTCGGCAACGATCAGGCCTTCGTTTTCGCCGTGAAATTCGTCCACTTCAAATACGTAGGGCTCGACTTTTACCAAGTGGCGTACCTTGTCGATTACTCCCAGTTCGCAGATTTTCATTAACTCAGCAGCTTCGGCTACAGTAATTTCTTTCTCAAATTCAAAACGGGAAGCGCCGGAGTCATTACCTATTCCTTTGATGGTTAGAAAGCTTTTGTCGCCCTTGATGCGTACACGCACGGTGCGTTCCGGTACCAACGACAAATAACCCTGAACAATGCGGATCGATTTACTTACAAAAGGCCTAAAATCGCCTTTTACTAAGAATTTTCTTTCAATTTCTTGCATATTAGTTATAAACTTTTAACTTTACAAACTCTTATTGCTCATGCCGATTATTCGTTTAATCGCCTGAAGGTAGTTGATATTTTCTATGCCCTTGAGGCCGCAGTCTTTCGCTGTTTTTTTCAAGTCTTTGCGGCATGATCCCTCATCTTTGAATTGCTTCAGAAACTCTTGAAAATCTTTAGGATATTTTACTTCGGCATCCATACTTTTAATGGGTGAAAAATTATATTTGTTTTATACTGCGAATATACAATTTTTTACTTGATTAAAGGGGATAAGTAGTAAAAATGTTTAACAGATTGCTTCCAGTTTCGTCCCTCGCGGTCGTAATGACGGCACCGTTGAACCACTCGTCATTGCGAGGCACTTCAGCGCCGAAACAATCTGGGTTTGCTTCGCTGGCCTTTGGTCTTCTCGCAATGACGATGTATGGCAGAATCATATTTTGTTTGTACTTTTGTAGTATGGAAAATAATTATGATATCATAGTTGTTGGTGCCGGACATGCCGGATGCGAGGCAGCAGCAGCAGCAGCAAACATGGGTTCGAAAGTTTTATTGGTAACGATGGATATGGGAAAGATTGCGCAGATGTCGTGTAATCCTGCTATGGGGGGAATTGCTAAAGGACAAATTATTCGAGAGGTTGATGCTTTGGGTGGCTATAGCGGTATAGTGACGGATGCGAGCACAATGCAATTCCGGATGCTTAATCGTTCGAAAGGTCCGGCGATGTGGAGTCCGCGTGCTCAGTGCGATAAGGCTATTTTTTCATCAATCTGGAGAAATTTGTTAGAAAATACCCCAAATGTTCATTTTTGGCAAGACTCTGTAAATGCATTATTGATTGAAAATAAAAAAGTTATAGGAATATTGACGGTTTTAGGTGCGATATTCAAGGCGAAGGTCGTGATACTGACTAACGGGACCTTTCTAAACGGGATAATTCACATAGGAAAAACTCAGATTCCGGGAGGCCGGATGGGTGATGGAGCTTCTTACGGACTTTCGGAGCAACTCAAAAGTTTAGGCTTTGAGGTTGGCCGGATGAAAACCGGAACTCCTGCCCGCATCGATGGCCGTACAGTCGATTTTTCTAAACTAATCCGCCAGGACGGCGACAACCCTCCGCGTTGCTTTTCGTACTTGAATGATGAGGATTGCTTCGCCCTATGGGCTCGCAATGACACATTCCACGTGGAACGTCATTGCGAGCGGAGCGAAGCATCATTGCAACCGCGAGCGGAGCGAGTAGGAAGTAACCTTGTCCAGATTGCTTTGTCGGCCTTCGGCCTCCTTGCAATGACGACACCGTTGAATCACTTGTCATTGCAAGACTCGCTCCGCGAGTCGAAGCAATCCTGCTTCATCGCCCACACTTCAAAAAAAGTGCACGACATATTAAGAAAGGGCTTTGCTGACTCCCCCATGTTCTCGGGAACTATAAAAGGGATAGGGCCGAGGTACTGTCCCAGCGTTGAGGACAAGTTACGTGTCTTTGCCGATAAGGATAGCCATCAGTTATTTTTGGAACCGGAGGGTTGGAACACCAATGAATATTATATACAGGGGTTCTCTTCTTCACTACCAATGGATATTCAACTTCGGGCAATGCGCAAAGTTGAAGGTTTGGAAAAGGTAGAATTTTTCCGTCCGGGCTATGCTATAGAGTACGACTATTTTCCTCCGGTGCAATTACGGCATTCATTAGAAACAAAATTAATAGAGAATTTATATTTCGCCGGACAGATTAATGGCACTACCGGCTATGAGGAGGCGGCAGCGCAGGGGCTGATGGCCGGAGTTAATGCTCATTTGAAACTTAACAATCAACCGGAATTTATTCTTCGCCGCGATCAGGCTTACATAGGCGTCTTGATTGACGATTTGGTAACAAAAGGAGTGGACGAACCTTATCGCATGTTTACCTCTCGTGCGGAGTATCGTATTTTACTTCGGCAGGATAATGCTGATATACGCCTAACAGAATTGTCTTATAATTTAGGATTGACATCGGAAGAACGCTATCAGCTTTTATTGGGGAAGAAGGAGGCTATTGCTGCCTTGTTGAAATATGTTCAAGAGACTTCGATTCGGCCAAAGGATATTAATCCATATTTAGAAACACTTGGCTCTGCTCCTATAATGCAGTCGAAGAAGATGGCAGAAATCCTTTCCCGGCCGGAAATAACGCTTGAGGGGCTTATTGATTACTTTGGAGTCGTCATTGCGAGCCCGCAGGGCGAAGCAATCTCGTCATTGCGACTGCGACCCCGAGGGACGAAGTGGAAAGCAGGAAGCAATCCTATCTCTGCGAGTTCAGATTGCCTTGTCGCTGACGTTCCCCGCAATGACACTTACGATGAAGCGTCATCCCTCATTGCGAGCGAAGCGAAGCCGTCATTGCGAGCGAAGCGAAGTAATCTTGTCCCAGCTACCATCTTAGAAGCAGTTGAAATAAGCATAAAGTATAAAGGCTATATTGAAAGAGAACGCGCATTAGCTGATAAATTGATTCGTTTAGAAGATGTGAAAATCCCCAGAGGATTCGATTTTGACAAGTTGAATTCGGTGTCAATAGAGGGTAGGCAAAAGTTGAAGCGCTATCAGCCGGAAACCATAGGACAAGCTTCTCGAATAACCGGTATTTCCCCTGCCGACATTTCAGTGATGCTGGTTTATTTTGGCCGGTAATTTTCCACCTCCTGTTCCACGTGGAACGATCGTCATTGCGAGTCCGTAGGGTAAAGTAATCAGGTTTATGGTATTGGATTGCTTCCTGCTTTCCACTTCGTCCCTCGCGGTCGCAGTTGCAATGATGGCTTTGTTGGAGTAGTACTGTCATTGCGAGACCGTAGGGCGAAGCAATCAGGTTTATGGTATTGGATTGCTTCCTGCTTTCCACTTCGTTCCTCGCGGTCACAATCGCAATGATGGCTTTGTTGGAGTAGTACTGTCATTGCGAGTCCGTAGGGTAAAGTAATCAGGGTTATGGTATTGGATTGCTTCCTGCTTTCCACTTCGTCCCTCGCGGTCGCAGTCGCAATGATGGCAGCACTATCACCGTCCGTTCCACGTGGAACCACAAATAAAAAGAAATAACACTTAAAAAATATAATTATGGATAAAGGTGGATATGTGTATATAATGACAAACCCTAAGAATAAAGTCCTTTATACAGGAGTGACCTCCAGAATCGCTAACTGTGTTTGTGAGCACCGATTGAAAATTAATTCTAAAAGTTTTACAGCACGTTATAATTGTGTTAAATTGGTTTATTACCAAAGGTTCGGCACTATCAAAGAAACGATAGTGGAAGAAAAACGAATAAAAACCGGCCCTCGTCGACAGAAGCACTGATTAATGCGATGAACCTGGAATGGCAAGACTTGTTCAAAAGGGTACAGTACTTGGGAGTGGGGTAACGTCATTGCGAGCGTTAGCGAAGCAATCTGGACGGTGATGTTAGATTGCTTCCTATTCGTTCCGTTTGCAGTCGCAATAACGCTTCGGCGCTAATGCTCATTGCAATAGTGGCATGTCAAAGCAGCCTTCGTCATTGCGAGCCCACAGGGCGAAGCAATTTCTCCTTAATTTTGTAAGATATTGATATTTTTATTATTTTTGTATCTTTATAAATCTTGTTTTTATGAAAATATTAAATTTTATTACTAAACTTGTTGTTGGATTAACAGTAGCTGTAGCCATGGTTGCTTGTGGCAGCGCTTTGAAATCCTATCAAAAAGGCGACTACTATGCTGCTTGCGAACAAGCGATAAGTAAACTGCGTAGCAAACCCAACGATACCGATGCCCGTTTTGCTTTAGAAAATGCTTACCCCATGGCACAAAATACAATTCTGCGTGACATTAATAATTTGTCGGCAATGAAAACCATTAATAATTATGAAAAAATCGTGCAGTTTTATACCCACCTCAATAAACTTACAGAGAGTATTTACCACTGTCCGGCTGCATTAACCATAATTCCCAATCCCACTAATTATTACAATGATTTACAAAATGCCAAAATTATTTTGGTAGACATGTATTATAACGAGGGTATTAATCTTTTAAATACAGGTACTATCAACAATGCGCGTACAGCCTTAAACCACTTTACAAAGGCTAATAATTATATTCCCGGATATAAAGAGGTGGCATTCTTTTTAGAAGAATCCCGCTATTTGGCAACGCTTCGTGTCATAGTATTAAACCCTCAAACACCTTTGCGCTACCAATTGAATGCCGACTTTTTTTATACCCGTTTAATGTCGGATATTGGCAGAAATACCCGTTGGCATTTAGTACGTTTTTATACGCCGCTGGAAGCTGAAGCAGCACAAATGCACGATCCACATCAACTGTTAGTACTTAATTTTGAGAATTTTACAATTGGAAACACAAATAAAACAAACAATACAATAGAGATAAAACGTGACAATGTGGTAGTTGGAACGGTAGAAGACAAAGATGGTAAAAAAAATGTATATAGCACGGTAACAGCTAAGCTAACTATTTCCCGCATAGAAATTATATCGGCCGGCGTCTTAAGTATTCGAGTGGTAGATCCGGCTACCGGCCGTATTATAAACCAAAAAAATCTTCGCCGACAATCAGT
>JAIRUB010000180.1 GCA_031254635.1 Prevotellaceae bacterium
AGTTATACGCTGTCATTCGAAATTGACCAAACTACCGAACTAACATCTTTTGAAATGCAACGTGCAACGGGTGATGGTGATTTTTCAATAGTACATAACTTTTCTGATAAAACCATATCAAATTATATCAATGCTGCCGGCCTCGGCCTCTTTCGTTATCGTATAGTAGCTAAAAATGAATGTGGAAATGTAGTGTGTACAAGTAATGAAATAGTTAATATTCAGTTATATATAACACAGGATGGAAATAATTGGCAATTGCAATGGAACAACGCTGAACCTCTGTATTCAACAATATTATATACTCTTGACAGACAGCAGCCCAATTCGATTAATTTATTGTCGAATAGCACAGCTACTACTTATTCCGATCCTATCATTATTAACTCGTCCGATAATTCCTTACAGTTTTGTTACACCATTTCAGGCTTAATACGGCAAGCTTCTAATATACCGGAATGGTGGCTAATTCCTGCAGCAACTACTACCTCCGGAAATTGTGCCTATTGCCGGCCTACGATAACCATGCCCGACGCAGTTGATCCCTTGAGTACAGAAGTAAATTCGCAAACAGGACGGGCGCGCAACCAATTCGGTCCGGTAATTAATGCCAACCCACAAACCTATAGCTACCGGCTTACTATCTTGAATCGTAATGCAGCAGTAGTAGCCGATATTGTTAAAAATACCGGCGATAATCCCTTGGATAAATCGTGGAACGGTTGCCTGAAGAATGGAGACAAAGATCCCGAAGAGGTATATACCTATCATTTGTCGGTAGAATTTGAAGGCGGACATCAGCAAATAATGACAGGAACAGTGGTTGTTGTATATTCGAAATAAAATGGCGGAAGAAAGCAAAAATAGAGAGATGATAGCGGTGGTCTTTGCCGAATTAGAGCAGATTGCTTACGACCGTTGCAGCGAGGAAGAACGGATGTCTATTCGCGAGGCTTTCAATTTGGCTACTGAGGCACACAAGGGAGTAAACCGCAAATCGGGCGAGCCTTATATCCTGCACCCCATAGCTGTGGCTAAGATTGTAGTGGAAAATATTGGCCTTGCATACAAATCTATTGTAGCATCCTTATTACACGACGTAGTAGAAGACGCCGACTATACCGTTGATGATATACGGCAACGCTTCGGAGATAAAATCGCCTCTATAGTCGACGGGCTGACAAAAATTGAAGGAGTATTTGGAGGCGATACGACCCTGCAGGCCGAAAATTTTAAACGAATCCTTCAAACCTTGACCGATGACCTGCGGGTAATCCTGATTAAAATGGCCGACCGGCTGCATAATATGCGCACCTTAGACGCTATGCCCGAAAATAAACGGGCGAAAATAGTGGGCGAAACTATGTATTTCTTTATACCTTTAGCACATCGCTTAGGTCTTCAGGGGATTAAAACAGAACTTGAGAATCTTTGCCTGAAAAATTCTTTGCCAGAAGAATATAATACTATTCGACGTAAATTGGAAGAAGGCGAGGAGGCTCGGCAGGAATTTATCCAACGTTTAATTCAACCGGTAAAGGAAAAATTATTATCGGAAGGATTGCAGGTAGAAGTGAAAGGAGCTACACGTTCCGTATATTCGGTTTGGCGTAAGATAAATAGCAGAAATATTCCCTTTGAAGAGGTAAACGACCTTTTTGCAGTGCGTATTATTTTTGAAGCCTCGACAGAAACAACGGAACGCGCCCAGTGTTGGAATATTTATCAACTGATCACAGAGGTCTATCGCTCGCTTCCGGATAAGTTGAAAGATTGGACAAATACGCCGAAAGTAAATGGGTACGAGGCCTTGCACTGCACATTAATCGGCCCCTTAGGTAGTTGGGTGGAGGTACAAATTCGCTCGCAGCGGATGGACGAAATTGCTACCAATGGTGTAGTAGCCCACTGGAAATATAAAATAGGTATTGACCAGGAAAACGAACTTGGAAAATGGTTGGAGCAGGTGAAGGATATGTTCAACCATCCTGTTGACGACCAAAGTACCTTGGCTTTTCTCGACCGTTTCCAATCGGGATTGTTAGCCTTTGAAGTTTATGTCTATACCCCAAAAGGTGAATCCAAAGCCCTTCCGCAGGGTGCTACCGTACTCGATTTTGCCTACAATTTACATACCGACCTTGGAAATAAGGCTATTGCTGCTAAGGTTAATCATAAATTGCAATCCTTGAATTATGTCTTGAAAAGCGGCGACCAGATAGAAGTTATTACTGCTGAAACCCAACGTCCGCAAACTGATTGGATCGATATGGTAGTAACCCCGAAGGCGCGAAGCCGTATTATAGATGCCTTAAAAGAAGAATTGGAAGGGAATTACCAACAAGGCCAACAAATGTTGGAGGCAGCCTTACGAAAAATCGGGATTACTTTACAGGGAAGAGTGGTGAATAAATTGGTTATTGCCTACAAAGCTGCCAATAAACAGGATTTATTTACAAAAATAGCTGCCGGCGTAATTAATTTGTCCGATTTAGAAACAGTATTGCGCTACAGTATGCCAAGTAAACAGGTGAGTTATTGGGGAGTGCAAGTGGGCGCTCAACCTAAGGGGAAAATATTGAAAGAAAAAATCAATAAAAAAATCCCCTACCTTTTAGAAGAATTGGCCGAAGGAAAAACAAAACTTTCCTATAAGGTTGCCCCATGTTGTAGCCCTATCCCCGGCGATGATATTATTTGCTTCATAGATGAAACCGGTACAGGAGTGACTGTGCATAAAACAAAATGCAGAGAGGCATTACACTTCACTGCACAGCACGGTGAGCGTATTATTGCCGCCCGCTGGGTAAAGCATAGGGCCATGTCGTTCCTTGTGCGATTGGAAATACGGGGTGTTGATCGTATCGGAATCCTCAAAGATATTGTTGATGTAATTACCGGAGAATTGAGTGTTAACATCCGCAAGGTGAATTTAATGGCTCACGATGGTATATTCGAAGCGGAAATCGATCTTTACGTGCATGATACCGAAGACCTCGAAGCATTAATCGAAAATGTGAAGAAAACTAAAGGAGTGGTTACTGTTAAACGAGCTACAAAAGTTGATAGTTAATCTTGCAAAAACTGTTTCTTTCAGTGGAAAAATTGCTATCATTTGTAAATTAGCTTTAATTGTAAGTATCCCTAAAAACCCGAAAGGTTTAACCCTTGAATTTTTAACTTTCAATTCTCAACTATTACAATTATTATTTTAATTTTGGTGATTTGCTTATTTTTCACCTTCTACCTTGTACCCTGAATCACCTCCTTAACCGATGGAAACATTCTTGGTAAATATTCCGGTAATGCTTCACGGGACACCCAGCGCACTTCCGTGATGCCTTCTTCTTTTTGAGGAACGGGAAGGGTCACACCAGTGTATTTCATACTGTACCAATGGGTTTTCTTCAATATGATATTATCATTTTTTTCGTAAGTATGATAGGTAGAAGCTATAAAACCGCATAATATAAGTTTATCAATACCACATTCTTCTTTTACTTCTCGCAGGGCAGTCTCTAGTATGGTTTCTCCTGACTCTACTACTCCTTTAGGCAAGTCCCAATGTTCGTGCCGATATATCAGTAGCCATTCATCATTGTTATTGCACACTACACCTCCAGCCGCTTCTACAAAACTAAACAAGGATACAAACTCATTCATAGTATCTTCTATATCGTCAACGCATAGGCATAGCTCTTGCATGGCACTATTTTGTTGAAACTGCTCAATTATTGATTTTATTTCATTTTTTTTCGTAACTTTGTAATTTATTGCATTCAAGCCTTGGCTACATTGTTGCCAATTGTTACAAATGCTTAAAACCCTGTCGTTAAAAAATATTTTATACATTGAAGATTAAATTTAGCACAAAGATACATTTTATGGAATCAATAGAAAAAATTATTGCACGTCAGCTACTCGAAATTTCGGCTGTGCGCCTGAATGTAGAACAACCTTTTATATGGACATCAGGCTGGTGTTCACCTATATATTGCGACAATCGCAAGATATTGTCTTATCCCAAAGCGCGTAAGTTGATTTATGAAAGCCTTACGCAGCTTATTAGTCAGCATTTTCCGGATGTGGAGGTAATTGCCGGCATAGCTACCGGCGCTATTGCCCACGGAGCCTTGGCGGCTGAACACATGGGAAAACCTTTTATTTATGTCCGCGCTTTGGCTAAAAGCCACGGCTTGGGGAATATTATCGAAGGTGAATTGAAAGCCGGAGTGCGTGTTGTAGTGATAGAAGACCTTGTTTCTACCGGAGGTAGTAGCCTGCGCGCCGTAGAAGCTTTGCGTAGAGCCGGTGCGGAAGTATTGGGAATGGTGGCTATATTCTCTTATAATTTCATTTCTACCCGTCGCAGTTTCGAAAATGCCGGCTGCGAATTATACACCCTTACCAATTATCTAACCTTGATTGAGGAAGCCCGACAGTGTAATTATATCAAAGACTCCGACATGGGAACCCTTGAACGCTGGCGCGAAGCACCGACCCAATGGAACAATGAATAATGAGAGGTACAAGGTAATAAGGTAGTGCGTCATGCTGAACTTGTTTCATCATCTCCTCATTTACTACAGGGGATTGCGGGTCAAGCCCGCAATGATGAATCGCTTCACGCTTTACGTCTAACGTTTAATAACAAATAACCAATCTGTAAATCCGTAAATTGTAAATAATGCTACAACGTATTCAAACTATTTTTCTATTAGCTGCGGCCATTCTGCTGACCTGTATGTTTTTCAATCCATTTATCAGCGCCGGTGACGAACTTATTCAATATACTGATTTTTTAACTATTCGTATATTAATTATTCTAACAGTAGTTATCGGTTATCTCAACATTTTTATGTACCGTAAACGTACTATCCAAATACGGTTGTGTATTTACAATTGCCTTGTTTTATTAGGACTTCAAGGGTTTATAGCCTACTATATATTTACGAACAAAGTAGATGTTGTGTTTTCGCTAACCGCCGCCTTTCCAATTATATCCGCCATTCTTACCTATATGGCGATGCGCTACATTGTCCGCGATGAGGCCTTGGTTAAGACTATGGAGAGGCTACGGAAATAATTGTGCTACCTCTTTATTGCAGTACCTCAAATGGAGAATGACATTGGAATTTCATACCTTATCGATACTTTTTTTCCGTTATGCTCATCCGGAGTCCATTATGGCGACTTGCAACTATTTTCATTTCTCAGCAGCTTTAAAAAGGGATATTCAGTAAAATCAAAAAAATCCTGCTAATGGTAAAACATTTAGGCAGAATTTTCATCCTAATTTTTGACCATTAGACCAAATTTTTCTACTTTAGCTATCATTCTTACAGCGTTGGCAGTATGTATTCCAAAGAATATCCACAAAATTTCTGTTGATTTTGTGCGGGCATAAATTTTATCAAGGCCATAATAACCCGCTCGCCCTTTGCGGACAAAAGAAGTGGTAATATTTCTTTTGGAACAATAGTGCCGATTGTAGTTCGTGGCATAGATGCTGTCAGCCGCCAAGTGTGTTACCCGTCGGCGGAAAA
>JAIRUB010000191.1 GCA_031254635.1 Prevotellaceae bacterium
CGTCTGTCAGCCAAATCTATCCCTGGCAGGTTGCTCCCCAGCAGAGCCTGCTTCCGTTTCAATTTGACATAACAAAAGTAATCAAGTAACCAAAACTATGACAAAAATCAGTCAAAAAACACCCTAAAAAATGTCCATTAGACCGAATATCCACCTGTACTTACAAATATATATTTTTCGATCCATTCTGGGATGAAATATAGATCACTTTGGTATAATTCACGCAATGATAATAAATATTCAGCTATATTGAAACACTACCCTAATTTTTGAATAGGCTTTGTCACCCCGTACCAAGAACCTCGTACCTCGCACCCTTTTAGTTGCTAAACAACGTTTTCACAAATTCCTTTGCATCAAACACCTGCAAGTCGTTAATGCCTTCGCCTACGCCGATGAATTTTACGGGAATTTTGAACTTGTCGACAATGCCCAGCACCACGCCGCCCTTGGCTGTGCCGTCAAGTTTAGTAATGGCTAATGCGGTGACTTCGGTGGCCTTGGTGAAAGCCTCTGCTTGTTGGAAAGCGTTTTGCCCGGTAGAGCCGTCAAGCACTAAGAGCACTTCGTGGGGAGCATCGAGGATTACCTTGCTCATCACCTGACGAATTTTGCTAAGCTCATTCATTAGGTTGATTTTATTGTGTAGGCGGCCTGCAGTGTCGATAAGTACTACGTCGGCGTTGCCGGCCACGGCTGATGCTACGGTGTCGTATGCTACGGCAGCAGGATCGACGCCCATTTGCTGCTTCACAATGCTTACGCCTGCGCGCTCACTCCAGATAGTAAGCTGCTCAACGGCGGCAGCGCGGAAAGTGTCGGCAGCGCCCAGCACTACCTTTTTGCCCTCATTTTTGAGTTGGGCAGCAAGTTTACCAATGGTGGTAGTTTTACCCACACCATTAACGCCCACCACCATAATTATATAAGGTTTCTTACTAAAGTCGAAAATTTCCTGAGAATTAGTATTGGCAGCGAGAAGACTTTCAGTTTCTTCGCGCAGGATGGTTTGTAGTTCTTCGGTGTTGATATACTTATCGCGGGCAGCGCGTTTTTCAATCCTTTCGATGATGCTCAAGGTAGTACCCACGCCAACGTCGGCGGTTACCAAGGCTTCTTCGATGCCGTTGAGTACCTCATCATCAACCTTGGATTTGCCGACTATACTGCGGGTGATTTTTTCAAAAATTCCCCGTTTGGTTTTCTGTAGCCCTTTGTCTAAGCTGTCTTTGTCGTGTTTTGAAAACAGTCCCATATTTCATTTTTAAAAATAGAAAAAGCCCCAATCAAGGAGCTTTCAATATTGATAAGCGGCGGGAAAATTATTTTTTAGCGGCGAAAAATTCTTTTACTTCTTCAGTGGGCACCATTTCTTCCTTGAAAGAGTAAGCCCCTGACTGTTCCGATTTTACCATACGAATACATTTTACCGTATTCTTAACGGCTGTTTTATCACGCAATGTTGCAACTACTTTTTTTGCCATAACTTTACTTTATAAACTTTTAACTTTATAACTTACTTAATTTCGCGGTGCAAGGTAACCTTTTTCATACAAGGGTTATATTTCTTGCGTTCCAAGCGGGTTGTCGTGTTCTTTTTATTCTTGGTGGTAATGTAGCGTGAAATTCCCGGAACTCCTGCTTCGCGTTGTTCCGTGCATTCGAGAATTACCTGAACCCTATTGCCTTTGCCTTTCTTTGCCATAACTCAAATCTTAATAAATATTAATCAACCCTGATGTTTGGGCATCTTTGAGGGCTGTTTTTAAACCTTTTTTGTTAATCGTGCGCATACCGGCTGCTGATACCTTCAGGGTAACAAAGCGCTGTTCATCTTCCAGCCAAAAACGTTTGTTTTGGAGGTTGGGGGCAAATTCACGTTTCGTGCGGCGTTTCGAGTGAGAAACGTTATTGCCTATCATTCTTTTTTTCCCGGTGATTTGACAAACTCGTGACATTATTCTTTTCTTTATTAAATACTAACCCTTTAATTTGGGGCTGCAAATATCGATATAATTTTTCAGACAACCAAATTTTTTTTCAAATTATTTTTTAAGATGTGCTAATTTTCAAAAAAGACTACTTCCCTTTTGTAATTTTTTTCCACTTTTTTTTGTAAAGTTGAAATTTTTATTTAGCTTTGTAGAAACAATCATAAACAGATTTTAATTATGGCAATGAAAGGAGCAATAGTGGTGGACAGAGAAAGATGCAAGGGCTGTGGCGTTTGCATAGTTAACTGTCCTGCTAAGGTTATTGGACTAACCAAAGAAGTGAACAGTAAGGGTTATCCTATGTCTTATATGGCTAACCCTGAAGAATGTACCGGTTGCACCAATTGTGCTACCGTATGCCCCGATTCGGTTATCACCGTTTACAGGGTAAAAGTGTAATAATATATTAGGAGTCAGGCTTGTCCGCTCCATAAAAATTAAGACAAAAAAATGGCAGAAAAACTCTTAATGAAAGGAAATGAGGCTGTTGCAATTGCGGCTATACGTTGCGGATGCGATGGCTATTTTGGCTATCCTATTACCCCTCAATCGGAGGTGATGGAAACGCTGATGGAAGAAAAACCGTGGGAAACCACCGGTATGGTTGTTTTACAAGCTGAAAGCGAAGTGGCTTCTATTAACATGTTGTATGGAGGCGCTTCTTGTGGCAAAAAGGTGATGACATCGTCGAGTAGCCCGGGTATCAGCTTAATGTGCGAAGGTTTCAGCTATATGGCCGGAGCCGAATTACCCTGCTTGGTAGTTAACGTAGTACGCGGCGGACCGGGACTGGGCTCTATCCAAGCTTCGCAAGCCGATTATTTTCAGGCTACTAAAGGAGGCGGGCATGGCGACTATCAGTTAATAGTATTAGCCCCGAATTCGGTGCAGGAAATGTACGACTTTGTGGACTTAGGCTTCGAATTAGCTTTCAAATACCGTAACCCGGCATTGATTTTGACTGACGGCGTAATCGGGCAGATGATGGAAAAAGTGGAGTTGCGCCCCGAAAAGAAACGCTGGACAGATGAGGAAGTTATTAAATTGCACGGCGATTGGGCTACCACCGGTAAGACCAAAGACCGTCCGCAACACGCTATTACCTCTTTAGCTTTGGAATCGGCTGTGCTGGAAAGGTTTAACCTGAGGTTGATTGAAAAGTATAAAAAACTTAATGAACAGGAAGTCCGCTTCGAAAAAACGAATTGCGACGATGCAGACTATATAATTATAGCCTACGGTGCAGCCTCCCGTGTATGTGAAAAGGCGGTAGAATTAGCTCGCAGCGAAGGTATTAAGGTAGGTTTACTGCGTCCCATTACCCTGTATCCCTTCCCCACAAAGGAAATTCAGAATATGGCAAAACAACTGAAAGCCATACTTACTGTAGAAATGAGCGCCGGCCAAATGGTGCAAGATGTACGGCTTGCTATTAATGGCGCCCTTCCGGTAGAATTCTTTGGCCGTTTGGGTGGTATCATACCCACACCCGAAGAAGTAGTAGCCGCTTTAAAGAAAATGGTAAAATAAATCAAGCATAAGAATATGGACGTAAAAGATATTATAAAACCCGAAAATAAGGTTTACGGAAAATGTCCGGTACTAACCGAAAGAGTGTTACACTACTGCCCGGGTTGCAGTCACGGCACAATTCATAAATTGCTTGCCGAAGTAATTCAAGAAATGGGTATTCAAGACAAAACTATTGCTATATCGCCTGTGGGATGTGCCGTATTTGCCTACAACTATATAGATATAGATTGGCAACAAGCACCTCACGGACGCGCTGCTGCTTTAGCTACAGGTGCCAAACGCATTTGCCCCGACAAGTATGTATTTACCTATCAGGGAGATGGCGATCTTTCGGCTATCGGAACGGCTGAAACTATCCATGCTTGCAACCGTGGTGAAAATATAGTAATCATATTGGTTAACAATGCTATTTACGGTATGACAGGTGGGCAAATGAGTCCCCTTACTCTCGAAGGGCAAGTTACCTCTACTACGCCTTACGGCCGTGATATAGCATTGAACGGTTATCCGCTCAAAATTACCAACCTGATTGCTCAATTAGACGGCACTTGTTATGTTACCCGTCAAAGCGTGCAAAATGCAGCGGCGGTACGAAAGACTAAGAAAGCTATCCGTAAGGCTTTTGAAAATTCGGCACAAAAGAAAGGAACTTCTTTCATCGAAGTAGTGTCATCGTGTAACTCAGGCTGGAAATTATCACCTGTGGATGCAAACAAATGGATGGAAGACAATATGTTCCCCTTCTACGAATTAGGCGATCTGAAAGATAAATAGTCCTTGAATTTTAAAATTTTGAACGAATATGAAAGAAGAAATAATCATAGCCGGTTTTGGCGGACAAGGCGTGTTGTCGATGGGTAAAATTTTAGCCTATTCAGGCATTATGCAAGATATGGAAGTCACCTGGATGCCTTCTTACGGTCCAGAAATGCGCGGAGGTACAGCCAATGTTACCGTGGTGCTGAGCGACAAGCGCGTAAGTTCGCCCATTGTGCAAAGCTACGATACAGTTATCGCTTTAAATCAACAATCGTTGGATAAATTCCAACAATCGGTAAAAGCCGGTGGGCTGTTATTATATGATCCCAATGGTATTACTACGCCTCCAACTCGTAAAGATATTAAGATTGCTAAGATTGAAGCAGCCGAAGAAGCTACGAAATTAGGTAATTCCAAAGGTTACAATATGATAGTTTTAGGCGCTTTCCTGAAACTGAAACCCATTGTAAAAATGGAAAATGTGATTAAGGGGTTGAAAAAATCTATTCCCGAGCGCCACCATCATCTCATTCCTATGAATGAGCAAGCCATTGAACGCGGTATGGGAGCTGTGGAAGTGTGATGAAGAAATAAAAAAACCGGCTCAATAGCCACGAGTGGTTGTAAGAAATTCTGGTCACTCTTTTTTTATTTTGAATAATAGGTTTGGATTTCCACGGCACTGTACTACGATTATCGCTATTGCTAAATCTCGTATTTCCATTACGAATCGTCGTTTAGTAGTTTTGTATCCGGCATTGTTCGCTCTTTTATACAAAAGTGATCTATATTTCATTCTAAAATGGGTCAAAAAAATATATTTGTAAGCACAGGTGGATATTACGATGTTTCTGTTGATTTCATTGGCAGCGTTATCAATAAACGAACTGATTTCTTCGAGCGATTTAAACAATTTATTGGTAAAGGTTTTTTTTAATCTTGCCACATTTTTTCAGCCGGATTACAAGCAGTATGAGTTTGGCAATAAAGTAGGTTTGATAACCGGCGGGAAGAAAGGAAAGAAAATCATATTAGCGATACAGGCATTTTTAGATAATCCGTATGATGGCCACATGATAGCACCATTGCTGAATCAAATGAGAAAGAACGATATTCCATTACCCAAAAAACTTGTTTATGATCGAGGGGGGAAGGGAAAAACACAAATCCAAGGTATAAAAATCATACTGCCTTCACCGGCTAAAATGACGGATACCCCCTATCAAAGGCAGAGCAAGCGCAAGAAATTTAGAGTACGAGCGGCGATAGAGCCAATAATCGAACACCTAAAAACGGATTACCGAATGGCTTAGAATTATCTGCATAGCAAAGCAGGCATACAAATCAATGCTTTGATGGCTGCAACTGCATGAAATTTAAAGAAAATGATGGAAAATTGAAAGAAAATATTTTACAATTTATTTTTCGACTATTTTTTTCGCAAAACTCATATTATATCGCCGCCTGAAATCGGCTTGTTAAGGAACGACTAA
>JAIRUB010000244.1 GCA_031254635.1 Prevotellaceae bacterium
AATCTGATATGAATTTTTCTGTCAATTCCTATTCTTTAGGGTTTGGCGGCGCGATTAGTATTACAAAAAACATCAGGGTAAACGTAGCTTATTTCTTTACTAATTATAGTGATTGGACTAAGAAAATTACCGATTACGGAAAGCTCAACGCTGCTACCGGAGGAGCTATTCCTGCAACCCCAGGGACAGATATTTTTGGAAGAACGAATCATACCTTTGGGATTGGATTAGACTTGCGGTTTTAATTAGAAATTCGTAAATTTCCTATACTTATCAAGGCGAATCGGTATGGTTCGCCTTCCGATGTGAATATTGTTTACATCGGTACGCCCAACGCGTTATCTTTGATTTTGGATATGGTTCGTCGTGATCGTTATTTGCAGCCCCGTTTGGGGCTCTTAGTCACTTAATCATCAAAAATTGCTATCTTTGCAAATTATGAAATACTACATCGTTTCGGGTGAAACATCGGGCGATTTGCACGGCAGTAAGCTGATGAAGGGCTTGAAAGAGGCCGACCCTGCCGCTGAGTTCCGCTTCTGGGGCGGTGACCTTATGGCTGCCGAAGGTGGTACTATGGTAAGGCACTACAAAGAAACCGCTGTAATGGGTTTTTGGGAAGTGCTGATGAAGCTCCGTAAGGTTATCCGTAACATTAAACAATGTAAGCAAGATTTGCTTGCTCACCGTCCCGATGTGCTGATTTTAATAGATTACCCGGGCTTTAATTTCCGAGTGGCCAAATTCGCCAAAAGGCATGGTATAAAAGTGTTTTACTATATTGCACCGAAAGTATGGGCATGGAAAGAAAAGCGTGTACACCGCCTCCGGAAATATGTTGATAAATTATTCATCATCTTTCCTTTTGAAGTCGATTATTTTAGAAAATGGGGTATAGATGCCTTTTATGCAGGAAATCCTTTGGTGGATACGGTAGATGAACGCTTGGCACGTAAACCCTCTTTTTCTGAATTTATTCAACGTAACCAATTACATGACAAGTCGATAATTGCTATTTTAGCCGGCAGCCGTATGATGGAAATTAATTATGTATTGCCGCGCATTACCCCGCTCATCCAGCACTACCCCGACTATCAGTTTGTGGTAGCCGGAGCGCCGGCTATAGCCCTACAACAATACGACAAATACCTGCAAGGTACAGGCATCGCTTTGGTAACGGTACAAACTTACGAATTGTTAGCATTAGCCGATGCAGCCATTGTAGCTTCCGGAACGGCAACGCTCGAAGCCGCACTCATCGGTGTTCCACAGGTGGTATGCTATGGCGGTAACGAACTCTCCTACCAAATAGCCAAACGATTAATCAAAGTGAAGTATGCCTCTTTGGTTAATCTCATTATGGATGCCCCGGTACTCACCGAACTGCTGCAACACGATATGGACTTAGCTAATATACGAGACGAACTCTCGGCTATTTTGCCCAACGGACCGAAACGCCAAGCCATGCTAAACAACTACACCACGCTCCGCACTATGCTCGGTGAACCCGACGCAGCAACACGCATAGCAAGGGAAATGATAAATCAATTAACAATGAATACACCTGTCCCCTCCCAAGGAGGAAGAGAAAAGGTAGTCAAAGTAGTTAAGGATAGTTAGAAGTAGTTATAGTAATTTTAAGAATAACAACTAAATAATTCATATCAAATAAGCAAATCAACAAATTAACAATCATAACTCTCAATCTTCAATTCAATATGTTCGCTATCCTTCTCAAAGAAATTCGTTCCTTCTTCTCCTCGCTTACGGGCTACATTGCCATCGTTATATTCCTATTAGTGAATGTCTGGTTTATGTGGATTGGCCCTGGCGAATTTAACGTCTTAGATGGTGGCTATGCCAACTTAGACACCCTCTTTGTGATTGCCCCCTGGGTATTTTTATTCCTGCTGCCGGCGGTTACCATGCGCAGCTTTGCCGAAGAAAAGAAAACAGGAACGCTGGAGCTTTTGCTAACCAAGCCTGTTACTCGTTTGCAATTAGTTATCGGCAAATACTTGGCTGCCGTAATTCTGGCGCTATTTGCCCTGCTGCCCACCTTAGTTTACTATATCAGCATTTATCAACTGGGGCATCCTGCCGGCAACTTAGACAGCGGCGCTATCTGGGGATCTTACATTGGCTTGGTGTGCTTGGCTGCAAGCTATGCTGCTATTGGAATATGTGTATCGACGCTCACTACTAACCAAATTGTAGCCTATATTGTTACCGCAGTACTTTGTTTTTTCTGTTACACAGGCTTCGACGGATTATCGCAACTGACGGGCAGTAGTGGCTTCAATAGCTTAGTGCTGTCGCTTGGCATCAATGAGCATTATCAATCCATTAGCCGTGGGGTGGTGGATTCGCGCGATTTGCTTTATTTTCTGAGCTTGATTATTGTTTTCTTAGGCATCACTCATTTGCAGATTAGCTCGCGGCAACGCAGGCTTAAATTACGTTTTACTTATACAGTCGTGGCATTAGTGTTGACCAATTTTATATTCCACAATTTGTTTTTCCGTATTGACCTAACCGACGATAAGCGCTATACCCTTGCAGCCGTCAGCAAAGAAACCGTCAAATCGTTAAGCGGGACTTGCCATATAGAGGTGTTTCTTGACGGTGATATGCCCATTTCGGTAAGAAAATTACAAGCTACCATCAAGGGAACCTTGGATGAGTTGAAAGTATATGCCGGGAATCGCCTGCAATATGAGTTTATCAATATAGAAAAAGAGGCCGGCGACAGTAGCCCGGAACACATATATGTAGCCTTGAGCGATGTCGGCATAAATCCTTTTATCATACAGGAAAATACCGGCGGCAGCACCAGCGAAAGAGTATTATTTCCGGGCGCTATTATTACATACGTTTGCACTGTAAAAGAAGGCGATTCTACCTTTGTGGAAAGACGCGAAATACCGGTTAATTTCCTACAAAACGACGCTCAAAGCAATCCCGAAGCCAATATCTTATTAGCACAGCAAAATGTCGAATATGAGCTTGTAAATGCTATTGTGCGCATCAGCCGCGAACATTTTCCACATATTGCCTTTGTTGAAGGGCACGGCGAGTTAGACGAATATGAGGCCGGAGATATTGGCCGTACTCTTTCTGAATTTTGCTACATCGACCGCATTAATATTTTAGGTAGAGTTGGTATTCTCGACAATTATGAATTGGTGATTATAGCCAAACCTATGGAAGAATGGCCGGAAGTCGATAAATTTGTTGTTGACCAATATATTATGAACGGAGGGCGTGTAGCCTGGTTTATAGACGCAGTACACGTTCACCACGACAGTCTTGCACAGGGGCATTACACCTTTGCTTTGTCTTCTAACCACTGTCTCGAAGACCAGTTGTTCCGCTATGGCGTGCGCATTAATCCTGCTATTGTTCAAGACTTGCAGTGCTCGTTACTGCAGATAAATATTGCCCCTGCCGGACAAAACGCTCAGTTCAAAACTGCCTACTGGCCATACTATCCGCTACTTACTCCGCCTATGAACAACCCAATCACCCGTGGTTTGAACCTCATTATGTCGCGATACCCAGGCACTATCGACACCGTCAATACCCGTCCCGATGTGCGTAAAATGTACCTCTTATACAGTTCGCAATACAGCAAGGTTACACAAATACCCTTCCGTTTAAGTTTGTTGGAAACCAATCAGCAGTACAGTCCGGAGCAATTTTCGCAATCCAATCTTCCGGTAGCCGTATTGATGGAAGGCTCTTTCCCTTCAGCCTTTGAACATCGTCCCGTAGCACACTACACGCAGGGGCAGCCATTCAATTTTATCAATAAAAGCGCGCCCACCAAGCTGATTGTTGTAGCCAACGGCGATATTATACGCAATAATGTCAGCGCCAACAACCGCATATATCCGTTGGGGTTCGACCCTTATATTAATATGCAATTCGGCAATAAAAATTTTATCAAAAACATCGTGTATTATTTACTTGACGACGAGCAACTGATGCAACTGCGAAGCCGCGAGTGGGAGCTTCGCCTTTTGGATAAGCACAAGGTAAAACAGCATCGCTCAACTTGGGTAGCTGTTAATACCATTGTTCCTCCGTTGTTAGTCATACTTGCCGGAGCAGTGTTTATGTGGGTAAGAAAGAGGAAGTATGCGCAATGATTGCCTGTCGTATATTACTAAAACTAATTTTGTCCATTTCCAATTCGGTGTAAATAGCGCCTATATCTTCCGGTAAATGTGCATCGGACGATTGGATGAATGGGTATTTGGATAGGTATTTATTTTTTTCAAGAAAGGCCGGTATTGTAGTATGCCTTGATAGTTCCAGCGCATCGACTTTTAAATCGGTAGGAAGAAAGCCAAGTTGGCTTAATATGCTGTTTTGCACCCTGTTAATATGTGCTGGAATAAAAATTCCTTCTAAGCGGTGCACCTCGACTTCTATTTCTTCTATACCGATAGTAAGTGCACTGAACAGCAAGTAATCTACTTCCTGTAGTACTTCCTCTTCTTCGTTTATCACTAACTGATATCCGAATTTTTCCACATTATTCTTAACGGGGGGCAAGTGTTTGTCCAAGAAAATTTGAAATTCAGTCAAATGTTGCGGTGTTTCAAAGAAAGCAAGCGCATGCACTTCTTCGCGCGTATTGAGTTCAACGCCGCAAAGCACATGAAGGCCTTCCCGCTCTCCTACTTTTTCTACTTCCGCACATTGCAAGGTAGTATTATGGTCGGTGATGCCGATGATGTGCAATCCACGTTTCTTCGCTGCTTTCACAATGTGCCGCGGTGTCATTTCTATATCGCCGCAAGGTGAAAGAACCGTGTGAATATGTAAGTCGGCGCGGTATATCAATTCAATAGATTATATATTTTCGCGCTCAGTTCAAAGGATTGTTCTTTGCTACCGAGGATGGGGATGCCTTCTTCGTTGGCCTGAGCTAAGGTATCAGGGTCGGGTGTAAATCCTTTCACTAATACAATAGCAGCCAAATCTTTTAGAGAGGCTATAGCCATCACATTTTTGTGGGTTTGCAATGTAATCCACACACTGCCGACAGCGGCAAAGCCCATTACATCGCTTAGCAAGTCGGAGGTATATCCGCCGGTTATTTCAGTGTTAAGGCCTTTATTTCCGCCGAAAACCGTAAGGTTGAGTTGTTGGGATATTTGTTCGACAGTCATACGATGCTTATTTGTTGATTTACTTATTTGTCTACGAATTACAAGAATTTATACGAATTATTCATTTTCAACTTTCAATTATTTATCGACAAACTTGTCGGCACCCCAAATTTCTTCCATGATACCAACTGCCTGTTCCATACTGAGGCTACCGGCTTTTCCACTTTTAATTCGTTGGAAGAGACAGGCTTCAATGGTAGCTTTTCCGCACACCACATCTTCTGCTAATGCTTCGCAACTCGGCGAACCACAAGCGCCACAATCAATGCCTATCAAGGATTCCTTAATTTCCTGTGCCTTCTCCATCATCTTCAGTGCTTCTTTTGTTTCCGGATGGAAACGCACAATGGAGCGAGGTTCAATTTGCCCAACATTCACTATACTTGCCAAGTAGTCGGTATATTTTTTAGGCATCCAACATTCTTCCGGCAATTTTTTGGCCATACGGCGCAGGCGTTCAGCTGCGAAAAAACGATTATTTGGCGTAAGAATACCACCGGCGCAACTTTCATCGCAAGTCCGTAATTCGAGATAGTCAACTCCTTCTATTTCACCATTTTCCAAACGTTCTAAAATATCAATTACATTTTGTAAACCATCGACTGCTAAGCCGGTTTGCCACATGTTGTCTTTTTCTCCACCGGTAAGCGTATATTTGATAGCCTTTCCGGAAAGTTGAATTCGTTCCTGAGGTAGGTCGGCTACATTTTCAGCTAATTTTTTAACGGATTCTTTCTGTACGCGATTATAGAGATAGTCCATATTAATTACCCCATCAATAGGTGAAATATAGTCGCCCACCGGCGATTTAACGGAGGCGATTTTGGCTGCACAGGGTGTTACATAAAATATGCCTATCTTTGCCATATCAGCCTTATGCTTTTCACTGTAAACTTTTCGCAAGTGGTGTGCTGTAAGTTCCATCGGTTGTTTAAGGCGCATCACATTGTTAACCAAAGAAGGAAAACGTACCTGAATAAGACGAATAACTGCGGGGCAGAATGATGAAATAACAGGCCTTTGGTTTTCTTCGATATAATGGTTCATTGTTTCCAACAGAAAGTCCACACTTTCTTCTGGAACGTGTACTGCGGTAAATCCCATTTCTTTCAATATGCTGTTAATCATTTCTAAGGAAATGTAATTACTGAATTGCCCGAAAAATACTGATGGCAGCACTAGTAGGCGGTATTCATAGTCAAAAATACGTTGAAAATCGTCAGCTGCAATTTTAATGGCATGTGTGGGGCATACCCGAATACATTCTCCACAGTCTATGCACCAGTCAGGGTGCATCAAAGCCTTCCCATTACGGACACGTATCGCTTGAGTTGGACACACTTTCATGCAGTGAGAACATCCGTTGCATAATTCCGGCATAATGTTTAAGGCATGGTAAATAGTTTTTTGTTCCATAGTATTTTAATGTTTTAATATATACGATATTATAAGGCAATCATCTAATTATCATCCATTATTAACTGTACTTATTGTTATTTCCAGCGTTGTACCTTTACCGACTTCCGACCGGACAGTAAAAATGTCGGCATTTTCCTTAATGTTCGGCAGCCCCATCCCTGCACCAAAGCCCATTTCCCGCACCTTTGACGAAGCTGTAGAGAAGCCTTTCTGCATGGCTTTTTCTACATTTTCTATGCCCGGTCCTTCATCGTCGAGACGAATGTAAACCTGTTGTGGAGTAATTTTAACTTTAATATCACCGTGGTGAGCATGAGCTACAATATTGACTTCGGCCTCGTACAACGCTACCACTACCCGTTTGATAATTATAGGGTCAATATTAATTTGTTTGAGTACTTTTTTTATTTGGCTCGAAGCTGTACCTGCACTCGTAAAATCACCTCCTTCCACATGAAATTTAAATTCCATATTAATAAACGGGTTTTAATCCGGCTGTATATAAGCGACCCACGGTTTTAAACATAGAACAAGGGGTACGCATGATAATCATATTGTTATCTTCGCCAAGTGCAATCATTTCAAGGTCAACAAGTTTATCACGTACATATAGAATAGCGTGAATATCCGACATTTCAGCAGTGCGAATGGACTGCACATTGCACAATCCAGTAATCAGAAGAAAGTCACGGCACTTCAAGGTCAACACATCACTCATAAGATCAGAAGCAACAGCAGCTCCTACCTCTATGTCTAACTGATCCTGCCCGCACAATACTTCAGCCTCAACTATTTGTACAATATCCCTAAGTTTCATATTTATTTAATATCAATTAATGTACAAATGTAAGAAAATTATTTTAAAAAAACAACAGTGATTAAGAAATCAAGAGATTAAGAGATTGAAAGATTAGGAGATTAAGAACTATAAGTCAATTATTTAGAATGATTATTTATTGATAATTGTTCATTTCATTAAATCCTCAATAACTGCTTGTGCACAAAGACAGCCGAATACAGCCGGTAGGTAAGAGATTGTACCGACAATAGAGCGTTTGTTTTGTTCATTAACCAACTCAATGGCGTTATTGTCTGGTAGTTCGGTAGAGAAAACAACTTTTACTCCGCGTTTAATACCTTTTTCGCGCCTTAAACGTTTGCGCAACTGATGGGCTAAGGGACAATTGTAAGATTTTGAAATATCGGTAATTTCAAGTGCTGTGGCATCATATTTAGCACCAGCGCCCATGGCGCTCACTACGGATATTCCATTCCGCACACAATAGCTAATAAGCTCTATTTTAGGTGCAAGGGTGTCGATAGCGTCAATGAGGTAATCAATAGAGTTACGAGTTATGGGTGATGAGTTATGAGTTTTGTTAATTTGTTGATTTGTTGATTTGCTTATTTGTTGTGGGGGCGTAGCAATAACGAGTGGGATGTTGTCGGCGTTCAGAAATAGAGTATGTGTAGTGAGGTAGAGGGCTGGATTAATGTCGAGCAGGCGGCGGGACATTACAGCTGTTTTTTCCTGTCCGAGCGTACTGTCTAAGGCTAATAACTGTCTGTTTTTATTGGTTTCGTTTACTGTGTCGGCATCTATAATGGTTAGCTGCCCGATTCCGGCGCGCACCAGCATTTCTGCCGCGTATGCGCCTACCCCGCCCAAGCCTGCAACTACCACATGGGCTTCCTGCAACTTTTGCACAGCCTCTTTGCCTATTAGTAGTATTGTTCTGTTTAGCCACATGGTAATTTAATATTGTTGATTTGCTTATTTGTCTTTAAGTTTAATGCATTATTAATTTTTAACTCTCAATTCTCAATTAGTTTCGCTTGCTCCCATATTTCATTCATTTCGTCGAGTGTCATATCCTTGAGTTGGCGGCCTTTTTGGAGAGTTTGCGCTTCGAGGTAGGCAAAGCGCTTTCTAAATTTCCGATTGGTGCGTTCCAGGGCTGTATCGGGGTTTAGCCCGTATAGCCGTGCGGCATTTACTACGGAAAAGAGGAAATCGCCTAATTCCTGTTCTGCCTTATCGTTGTCGCCTTGTTCAAATTCTGCTCTCAATTCCAACAACTCTTCGCTAACCTTATCCCACACTTGTGTACGTTCTTCCCAGTCGAAACCTACTGCACGTGCTTTGTCCTGCATGCGGTAAGCTTTCACCAATGAAGGCATACCTTCCGGCACTCCTGAGAGTACAGTTTTATTACCGTCCTTCTCTTTTGTTTTCAATTGTTCCCAATTTTGAATAACTTCTTCGGCATGTTTTACTGCTGTATTGCCAAACACATGCGGATGTCTGTATATAAGCTTATTACACAACTTGTGAATAACATCGTCTATAGTAAAACTTTGCTGCTCTTCTCCTATCTTTGCATAAAAAACAATATGTAAAAGCATATCTCCTAATTCTTTACATATATCGTTCATGTTATGATTCAGAATGGCATCGCTCAGTTCGTAGGTTTCTTCAATAGTAAGGGGTCTAAGCGTATCAACGGTTTGTTCATGATCCCACGGACATTTTTCACGTAATTTATCCATGATGTCAAGCAAACGTGCAAAGGAGTCGGTATTTCTCATATAAGATATTAATTATATAAATTTACTTAAAAATTTTACACAAACAGGCACGCCGATGGTAACACCTTCCAAACGTGCCAAGTTATCATTATTTATAGCAAATTCGAGGTATCCAGCGCTATTGAACAATCCCAGTAGTTCGCTATGTTTTACATCGCTATAATATTCTGAGATAGTATAAACTTTAATAGAAGGCATATAGAGAATAATTTCATATTGCCGATTGCGGCAAACCCGTTCAAACAGTTCTTTATCGATATTGCTATGCGCGTTACCATAGCTGTCGATATACACAATTTGTCCGTTGATGCTATTATTATCATATCCGGGCAGGCTTAGCCATATTTTTTGCAGTTGATGAGTGCTACCTGCTTTGTCGGCTTGCCCCGCAGTAATTGCACGTAAAGCTTTCAACAGGGCCGGTAAGGCGCGAAATGCGGAAGGTTCTTGTTCAAGTGGCAAGGCTACGCAAAAATCAAGAGGAATATTTTGAAAAATAAGACTGAAACAACCATCATCGGGACCTATAAAATAATGATTAGCTGCTTTGAGTAGTACCAAAGGCCGATTAGCGTTTGGTTCACTGTTAACCCCGATAAAATGAACAGTTCCGGTAGGAAAGCAAGGATATGCCTGTTGCAATATATAAGTAGCTTCCGCCGAATTAAAAATGGTTATATTATGATTAATATCAACAATTTGTATGCCGGTAAAGGCAGCTAACAAACTGCCTTTGAGGCATCCTAAATAATAATCAGAGCGATGCCAATCGGTTATAAGCGTAACAATCATAATGCAAAGATAAGAAAAAATAGTTTTCTTAAATAACGTTAAAAAACGATGAAAAGTGTTAACAAAAGTTTAAAAAAGTAGAATATAAAATATTTTTATTTAATTTTGTACTTTGGAATGATTTTAGATTCTAATTTCTAAAGATATAAATAGTATGAAAAAATATTTTTCCATATTGATATGTTTAGTGCCGTTGTTTGGTTATGCACAACCGGTACTAACTTATAATTCTCATGGTTTAATGCCGGAGACCGCTAATATAATGTTATCTGTTGACTATGTGTCGCCGGGGGATGTCGGTGTACAAGTAGTATGGGACTTCAAGCATGCCCATCCTATTAAAGATGCTACGCTTATAAAGGAAAGCATAAGTCAAGTCAATAGTCATGATATTCTGATTACTAACCTGAAAGATGGAAAATTTTCATATACAAGTAATGCTCAGGGAAATATTTACAATGGTTATCAGGAAGAAAGTTTTTCTATGATTTTTGACAAGCCTATTAAAAAAATAGCTTATCCCTTTACTTACGGGGATAAAATTTCCGGGCATTTTTCCGGACACATTTTCTATAATAACAGTAATATGGAATTTAGTAGAACCGGAACTTATTCTACTGAAGCCGATGCTATTGGAACAATGGTTATGCCCAGCGGACAAGTACTAAAAAATGTATTACGCCTGAAAGTCGTGGAAAAATATGTGCAAAAAGCCTGCGGCATTGTTGAAATAGAAATTGTCAAATATGCGTGGTATATTGAAGAATACCGCTATCCCATATTTGTTATCTTCAATACTACACACACCTATCCTGATGGGAAAGTTGCAACACAACATAGCGCTTGTGTTACTACGGCCAGCTTAAATCAAGTTGCCGATGAACCCGTGTATGAATCTGAAAATCAGCCTTCTACAAAATGCGAACAAGTAGACATAGAGCATTCCGTTTACCCCAACCCGTATAGTGATATTTTGCATATCACCTATACTTTGGATAAGCCCACTACGGTGAATATTTCTCTGTATTCATTGTCGGGCAACTTAATAAGCAAAATAATACAGGGAAAAGTTCAGGACGGCGTTCAACATATTACTTATACCTCAAAAGAAATAACAGGTACTTATTACCTGCGCTTACAGTTTGGCGATAAGGTATATGTCAGGGCTTTGGTAAAAAATTAAGGTTCTAATTCCAATCTCAACAAATTAAGTGCATTAGCTGCAGTGCGTTCTATAATACGTCGACGATCGCCGATAGTATGCAATAGTTTTGTTTTAGTACCATTAGGGCCGGTTATAGCTATCCA
>JAIRUB010000050.1 GCA_031254635.1 Prevotellaceae bacterium
GGATATGGCGGCGCTGAAACAAATCTTACAACCGGAAGTTTCTTATAAAGAGCGTTTTACCGTTAAATTAGGAGATAAAATTATCGTGTTGAATGTGAGCGATATAGCCTATTTCTATGCAGAAGATAAGTCAATCTTCATTGTTACCTGTGAAAATAAGAAGCACCTTTCCGATATGAGCTTGGATGCAATAGAGGAACTGCTTGACCCTAAGTCGTTTTTTAGGCTTACTAGAGGCTGTATTGCCAATATTAATGCCATTCAGTCAATTATTAAATATTCTGGTAGCCGTCTTAAAATTTCCTTACAACCTGCTTACGATGAGGCCATCTTAGTTAGCCGTGTGCGGATCCCCCTATTTATTGATTGGTTAGAAGGAAGGTAAAGTTCATCCTTGAAATTCTGAAGTTCGTCGGATTTTGCTTTAATATTAAATTAATATTGCTAAAATTTGCAATAACTAAATCAATACCCATGACCAATAAACCCGACCTTCGTTTTTTGCAAATTTGGAACCTTAGTTTTGGATTCTTTGGTGTTCAGATAGCTTATTCACTGCAAAGCGCTAATATCAGTCGTATTTTTTCCACCATCGGCGCCGATCCCCATAACCTGAGTTATTTTTGGATTCTGCCTCCCTTGATGGGTATTATCGTGCAACCTATTGTGGGTACCTTAAGCGATCGTACCTGGACACGTTTCGGGCGGCGTATCCCTTACCTTTTAGTGGGAGCTATTGCAGCAGTAATAGTGATGTGTTTACTGCCCAATGCCGGCAGTCTTCACTTATCTATAGCCAATGCAATGATTTTTGGCTTGGTGACTTTGATGTTGCTCGATACGGCCATTAATATGGCCATGCAGCCTTTTAAAATGTTAGTGGGCGATACGGTAAATGAAAAACAGAAAGGCTTTGCCTTTGCAATTCAAAGTTTCCTGTGCAATGCCGGAAGCTTGGCCGGCTACCTTCTTCCCATATTTTTTACCGCCATAGGAATTTCTAATATTGCCCTGCCCGGCGTAGTGCCCGACTCGGTTATCTACTCATTTTATATAGGGGCTGCCATCTTAATGTTATGTGTGGTGTACACTGCTGTTAAGGTAAAAGAAATGCCTCCGCACGAGTATGCGAAGTTTCACGGCTTTGAAGAACAATCGGGTCGCAAGGAAAAAACCAATGTCATCGCGTTGTTGAAAAAAGCGCCAAGCGTATTCTGGAGTGTGGGCTTGGTACAGTTCTTCTGCTGGGCGGCTTTTATGTATATGTGGACTTACACTAACGGCGCCATAGCCAAGAATGTGTGGAATACCACCGATGTGCAATCCGTAGCATACCAAACAGCCGGCAACTGGGTAGGCGTACTCTTTGCCGTACAGGCCATAGGCTCGGTAATATGGGCCTTGCTGCTGCCGAGGTTCAAGTCCTATAAAAAAGCTTATGCCATCAGTTTATTGATTGGCGCTGCAGGTTTTATTTCTACCATATTTATTTACAATCAATATGTATTATTCTTTTCTTATTTGTTGATTGGTTGTGCCTGGGCTGCTATGTTGGCCATGCCTTTTACTATCCTTACCAATGCGCTTTCCGGCAAAAATATGGGCGCTTACTTAGGATTGTTCAACGGTACTATATGTGTTCCGCAAATCGCGGCAGCCTTGTTGGGAGGCGTATTACTGTCGCTGCTGGGCAGTTCGCAGGTAAATATGCTTGTGTTGGCCGGCGGGCTCTTATTGCTCGGCGCCCTCACCATACGCTTCATCAAAATTAAGAATTGAAAGTTGAAAGTTGAAAATTAAAACAAATAACTGTGAAACTAAGAACTAAGAATTGAATTTTAAATCTTTAAATTTTTAAATCCTTAAATTATAAAATGCCAACTCACCCTTCACCCTTCACTCGTCACTCGTCACTCGTCACCCGTCTCCCGTCGGCGTGCATCTTCGACCTTGACGGCGTTTTGGTTGATACGGCAAAGTATCATTACTTGGCGTGGAAACGCTTGGCTGATGAATTGGGCTTCTATTTTTCGGAGGCCGACAATGAGCGCCTGAAGGGAGTGAGCCGCATGGCCTCTTTAGACATATTGTTAGAAGTTGGCGGCATTACCCACCTCAGCGCTCAGGAAAAATTAGTTTTGGCCGACAGGAAAAATAATTGGTATGTGGAGTATATTTCTAAAATGACACCGGACGAAGTACTGCCGGGAGCCTTGGAGTTCCTGCAGCAGGTAAAAGCGGCAGGTGTCAAGATTGCTTTAGGTTCGGCCAGCAAAAATGCCGGAATGATTTTACAACGTACCAACATCAGCGCTTTCTTCGATGCCGTTATTGATGGAAACAAGGTAAGCAATGCCAAGCCCGATCCGGAGGTGTTCTTGCTGGGAGCGCAGGAACTGGGCGTACAACCCTCCGAATGTATAGTGTTTGAAGATGCTGCTGCCGGCATTGAAGCAGCTATCCGCGCCGGAATGAAATGCGTTGGCGTGGGCAACCCCGACATTCTCCACCGCGCTACAATCGTCATCCCCAGCCTTCTTGAATTGAGAATGAATAATGAATAATGAATAATGAACAATATCGTTTAACGTTTTACCTTTAACGTCTCACGACAAATAAACAAATCTGTAAATCCGTAAATCACCATGACTCATCCCTGGAAAATCATTGAAACCCACTTCAACCATAGCCGCGTTAAGGCTGCTGAAAGCCTCTTCAGCATAGGTAATGGCATTATGGGGCAACGCGCCAATTTCGAAGAAAGCTATACCGGCGAAAGTTTGCCAGGAAGTTATATCGGAGGGGTTTATTACCCCGATAAAACCCGCGTTGGCTGGTGGAAAAACGGCTATCCCGAATACTTTGCCAAGGTACTCAATTCCGCTTTTTGGATAGGAATTGAAGTGAAAGTAAATGGCGAACTTTTGGATTTACATACGGCCAAGGTGCTTGACTTCTATCGCGAATTAGATATGCAGCATGGCTTGCTTACCCGCCGTTTCACTGCCGAATTGCCGAACAAGGTAAAGGTAGAAGTAGAGGCTGTTCGTTTTGTAAGCATGGTACGCACCGAGCTTGGCGCTGTCAGCTACAGTTTGAAACTGTTGAGCGGCGATGCCGAGGTGGAACTTATGCCTTATACCAATGCCGATGTGAAGAACGAAGATGCCAACTATGATGAAAAATTCTGGGATTTTGTGGAACAGTCGGCAACACCCTCGTCGCATTATGTAACTATGCGTACCAAGAAAACCGATTTTTCTGTGTCCTGGTTTTCGCAGTATGAAGCAACAGCGAACGGCAAGCCTGTTGCTTTTAATCCTGTTGAGAAACATGCCTGGGTGGGCGCTTCGGCAAAAATCAAAGCTCAAAAAGAAGAAACAATAACGCTGTATAAATATGTAGGCATCACTTCTTCGTTAAATCATAAGCCGGAAAATTTAGCAAAGGCTGCGCAGGAAGTAGCCGCCGAAGCACAAAAATTCGGCTTTGCCGCCTTACGCGCTGAGCAAAGCAAGGCTTGGGAAGAGAAATGGGCGCATTGCGATGTAGAAATCGGCGGCGACGATGAGGCGCAACAAGGCATTCGTTTCTGCATCTTCCAATTGTTACAGACATACACCGGCAAGGACACCCGCCTGAATGTGGGGCCGAAAGGCTTTACCGGCGAGAAATACGGCGGCAGCACTTACTGGGACACCGAAGCTTATTGTATTCCTTTCTATTTGTCAACGGCAGGCGCTCAGGTAGCGCGCGAGTTGCTGAAATACCGGTATAATCAGTTGCCTAAGGCCATTGAAAATGCACAAAAACTCGGCTTTACCGATGGGGCTGCCTTATATCCTATGGTGACCATGGATGGCGAGGAATGCCACAACGAGTGGGAAATTACTTTTGAGGAAATACATCGTAACGGAGCTATTGCTTATGCTATCTATAATTATATCCGCTATACAGGCGATAGAAATTATTTGGTCGACTACGGCGTAGAAGTATTATTGGGCATTGCCCGTTTCTGGGCGCAGCGTATTACCTGGAGCGAGGAGCGTAATAAATATGTGATGATAGGCGTTACAGGGCCTAACGAATACGAAAACAATGTAAACAATAACTGGTACACCAACAATGTTGCCTGCTGGTGCCTGCGTTACGCCAAAGAAAGCATAGAGTGGGTAAAGAAAATGTTTTCACAACGCTATAGCGAGATAGTCAAGAAAACTCGCTTCGATGAATTAAACGAATGGGCGCAATGGACGGATATTGTAGAAAAAATGCACTTCCCCGAAGATAAGGAACGGCAAATCTTTTTGCAACAAGACGGCTATATGGATAAGGAGCAGATTTTGGTGAAAGACCTTGAGCCTGCCCAACGTCCATTGAACCAAAAATGGAGCTGGGACCGCATTTTACGTTCTTGCTTTATCAAACAGGCCGATGTGTTGCAAGGTTTGTACTTCTTTGAAGACAATTTTGATACTGAAACAATTCGCCGTAATTTTCACTTTTATGAAGCGCGCACAGTACATGAATCCTCTTTGTCGCCTTGCGTACATGCCATTTTGGCGGCAAAAATCGGCGACATAGATAAGGCCTACGAATTGTACCTACGTACTTCGCGCCTTGACTTAGATGATTATAATAAAGAAGTGAATGAAGGCCTGCATATTACCAGTATGGCAGGTTCGTGGATGGCTGTTATTCAGGGATTTGCTGGAATGCGGGTACGGGATGGACAATTGACCTTCGACCCCAAGCTGCCCAAGCATTGGACAGGCCTCGCGTTCAAAGTGGATTTCCGTGGGGAAGTAATAGAATTTAAAGTGTGACAATTACTAATTAATTGAAAAAGTTAAACTAAATAATTTCTTATGAAACGAGTACTTTCATTAATGCTGTCTATGCTGCTAATAGGCAATATAGCGACAGCACAGCAACAAACCACTGTTACAGGAACAGTGCTTGATGCACAGGGGCAACCATTGGTTGGTGCTACTGTGC
>JAIRUB010000155.1 GCA_031254635.1 Prevotellaceae bacterium
TAAACACAGATTTTATTTATCTGTGAAAATCAGTCTAATCTGTGTCATCTGTGTGCTTATAAATCCCAGCATTATTAATTTTTTAAAATCGTAAACAATGAATGCTTTTAGCAAGGCGTTCGTGTTCCTGTGCGGAATGCTTAGCTGCATTTCCGGCAGGGCACAGAACGATACATTATATCTTTCAACAACACAAATAGAACATACCTTCATTCAACAAAATTTACAATTAATTATTGAAAAACTGAATATCGAAAAAGCCGAGGCTGCCATTGTACAGGCAAAACTATGGCCTAACCCCACACTTACCATCGACCAGATTAACTTGTGGACAACAGGAGCGCAACGCGGAGGCGAAGATGAAATTATTCCTCCCTTATTCAGCTCCTTCGGCAGAAATACGGAGTTCAGCGTAAGTGTCGAGCAACTTATCCTGATGGGAGGCAAACGACGAAAACTTATTGATATGGAAAAAGCATCCAAGGATATAGCTGTTCAATATTTTGAAGAATTGCTTTGTCAACTCAAGGCCGAACTGCGGATTAACTGTGCGGAATTAGCCTTCGCACAAAAATATGCAGAAGTACTGAAGCAGCAACAAGGCAGGCTCACAGCGCTTATTTCCAATTATCGCGAGCAAGTGAGGCAAGGCAATATTTCGCAAAGCCAATTATTACGGCTGCAGGCGGCCTTACTCGAACTGCAAACCGAACTGAACGAAACCTACAAAGATATAAACAGCAAGGAAAAAGACTTGAGAATATTGCTTAATATGGCAAGGCCTGTTTATATCCAAATGACCGATGTGCCAAAAAAAAATCCAACGCCCGAAAGCTTATCGCCCCTTCAATTGATGGAAGAGGCCGCTATGCTGCGCCCCAACATAAGAAGATCCGCGCTGCAAAGCGATTATTTTAAAAAATCGATTCGCTACGAAAAATCACAACGTGTCCCCGATATTAGCCTACATGCTGTTTACGACAGGGCCGGAGGCGTTGTGTCGAACTTTTTCGGCTTCGGCATTAGTATTGATTTACCATTTTTCAATCGTAACCAGGGCGCTATAAAATCGGCGGAAATCGACTTTAAACAAAGTATTACAGAAGCAACTTATTTGCAAATTGCCGTACATAACGAAGTGATACAAGCTTTCGACAATTACCGCTTAGCCCACAACTTCAGTCGGCAAATAGCAGATGATTTCATCCATAATCTTGATGAAATTTGCGAAAGTTATACCCGAAACTTTATAAACAAACACATTGGCATAGTCGAATTTCTTGATTTCTTCGACAGTTATAAAGAAAATAAACGCGCTGTTTTATCAGCAGAAAAAGAACTCATCGTCAGCTTTGAAGAATTGCAGTTAAGCACAGGACGGGAATTACAGTAGTTTTTTTTGATTATTACAATATTGAAATTATTACAATTATAAATAAATTATGAATAAATTAAAACAATTTGCATTATTTTTAATCGCTATCAGCGCTGCAGCCTGTGGAACTTCGCCAACGCCGGAGACAGAAAATACCGAAAGCAAATTCTCGCAGGTTTTTCTCGATAATATCGAAACCGCTATCGTAACAATGGAAAATATCCAACAAGAGCTGAGGCTAACCGGCAAGGCCCTTTGCGACCCGGACCTGCTGGTGCAATATATTCCATTAGTCAGCGGCGTGGTAGTAAGTTCATCCTTCTCGCTTGGCGATAAAGTGAGCAAGGGGCAGAGCATAGCGCTGATGCGCAGCGCCGAGTTAAGCGACTTGTACGCCGAAAAACAAAACTTGGAAACCGAAGTGAAAATACTGGCGCGACAATTGGAAAGTTCACAAAGTATGTACCGCGACAATCTTTTATCGCAAAAAGAATTATTGGAAGATCAAGGCCGCCTGAATCAGGCGCAAGCCGAATTAACCAAGGTGAACAATACGCTTGCACTCTATGGGAACCCCAACGACGACGGCACCTTTAGCATAAAAGCGCCGAACAGCGGTTTCATCATCAGTAAAAATATGGCTCCAGGGATGCCTGTGGCTACCGAATCGGGGCCGCTGTTCAGCATTGCCGACATCAGCCGCGTATGGATTGTAGCCAATGTTTATGCAAGCAATTTAGCCTTTGTAAAAGAAGGTATGAAAGCGGAAATCACTACGCCGGCCTACCCGGGAGTCATATTTCACGGCAGCATTGATGCCATTCCTCATATTTTTGATCCTGAAGAACACGTGGTAAAGGCCCGCATCATAATGCCCAACAACGATTTCAAGCTAAAGCCGGAGATGGTTGTTGATATTACACTCAAAGAACAACAAGCCGTCAAGATGGCCGCTATACCTTCCAAAGCCTTGCTCTTTGATAATAACCGCTATTATGTAGTGAAACAAGTAGTCGAAAATTTCGTCATTAACGAAGTGAAATTACACCTGCAAACCGGCAACACAAGCTATATAGCATCGGGACTTGAAGAAGGCGAAGAGGTTGTTGTTAAAAATAATTTACTAATGTATAGCAAATTGAAGGAATAAAGAATATGTACAAATTCGCACAAAATATAGTTGCTTTTTCATTGCGCAACCACGTGTTCGTCCTGTTTCTAACCGGACTGCTATTGGTTGGCGGTGTTATTTCTTATGTAAACACGCCGAT
>JAIRUB010000201.1 GCA_031254635.1 Prevotellaceae bacterium
TTGGTTTTGGAAAAGTGTTTGTTGCCGAAAAAGGCGCCGCGCGACAGGGGAGAGGGGTGGGCAGCTTCCAAGATAAAATGCTTAGAAATGTCGATAAGCGTGCGTTTATTGCGGGCAAAATTGCCCCACAAGAGAAATACCAAGCCTGTTTTTTGTTCGGAAAGAGTGCAAATAACCGCATCGGTAAAAATTTCCCAGCCTATTTTACTGTGCGACATAGGCTCGCTTGCACGCACCGTAAGGGCTGCATTGAGCAGGAATACGCCCTGCTCAGCCCATTGTTCCAAGCATCCGTGGTTAGGCGGCCTTATGCCAAGGTTGTTTTCTATTTCTTTGAAAATATTAACCAAAGAAGGAGGTGCAGGAATACCTTTGGGCACCGAAAAACATAAGCCATGCGCCTGTCTGGGCCCGTGGTAAGGGTCCTGGCCTAATATTACTACCTTTACCTGATTAAATGGCGTTTTTTCAAAAGCATTGAATATTAATTTTCCGGGAGGATAGATAGTCTTGCCAGCCTTCACTTCATCACGTATAATAGCCGTTAATTCGGCGAAGTAAGCTTTGTCGAATTCCGGCTGTAGCACAACCTTCCACGAGGCTTCAATCTTTACTTCCATCTTATTCTTTAGTTTGAAACAACAAAGGTAGTATTTTTTCCGGTTCATCGGCATTGAACCACTGAATCTCTTTATCGCGGCCCCAGTAGGAAAGTTGCTTTTTGGCGTAGTTCCTTGTGTGCTGCTGAATAAGGCTGATAGTTTCATTAAGCGTGGTTTTACCATCGAAATAATCAAATAATTCCTTGTAGCCAACAGTGTTCAAAGCAGGTAAATGCCGGAAAGGGTATAAGGCACGCGCTTCGGCTTCCCAGCCATCGTTCATCATTTGTAGGGTGCGGAGGTTAATACGGTGATAAAGTTCTTCGCGCGGACGTTGCAGTCCTATTTTAACAATGCAGAAAGGACGTGTTTGTTGGCTTTCTTTTTTGAAAGAAGAGTAAGGTTTGCCGGTGCTCAGGCTCACTTCGAGCGCCCGTACTATGCGGTGCGGATTTTTAAGATCGAGCTGGCGGTAACTTTCCGGATCAAGCAATTTTAGTTCGTGCCTCAGGGTTTCCAAGCCTTCGTCGTCGATGCGCTGCATAAGGCTTTCCCGTACTCCGGGAACGATTTCCGGGAAATCGTCGATGCCCTTGCATAAGGCATCTATGTAAAGCCCGGAGCCACCTGTCATAACTACAACTTTCTTTTGTTGAAAAAGTTGTGATAGCAATTCCAGCGCTTCCATTTCATATTTCCCGGCGGTGTAGGGCTCGTGTACACTGTGTGAAGCAATAAAATGATGAGGAACAGTTGCTAATTGTTCCGCTGTAGGAACAGCAGTACCAATGTGCATCTCACGGTATATTTGCCGTGAATCGCAGGACATAATTTCAGTACTAAGCGACTGCGCCAAACTGATGCTGATATCGCTTTTGCCCACGCCTGTAGGCCCCAAAAGCACCAAGAGGGTAGGAGGGGAGTTATTGTTTAAGTGTTTAATTGTTTAGTTGTTGTGAAGCGTTAGACGTAAAGTATGAAACGAATTAGAACCTACACGTCATTCTGAACTTGTTTCAGAATCTCCTTGTTTACAGGGGATACTGACTTTCGTCAGTATGACGAGCTACCCTTTACCTTGTACCTTATCCACCCTTTACCTTTCATTATTCATTATTCATTGTTCATTGCTTCCCCTGCGACATCCTAAACTCAAGCATTTGCTCCAGCACCTCGCTGTTGAGCCGACGGCCAATAATTTTCTTATCCTTGTCGAGCAAGTAAACCTGAGGTGTGGTAAATACATTATAATATTCCCTGAAATGCGAGCCAATCGATACATCATCTTCTTTATTAAACCCATCCCACACATTAATCCACTCGGTAAAACTATTATCGGTAACATATTTCATCCATACATCGTATTTATAAATAGTACAAACGGCCATAGCCTGAACCCCTTTATCGCGGTAGTTTTGGAAAACCTGATAAATTTTGGGCATTTCTTCTTTACAGTGGCCGCAACCTGGCTCATAAAACACCAACATCAGGTAAGGACTGTTAATAGCGTAAAGCGATTCAAAAGGCCCTGTAAGGCTTTGCAGTTTGAGTTCCTGCGCTTGCATCCCGATTAAAGAGTAGCGGTTATGTTCTACATAGTTTTTTACACTCTCATAAGCTGCACTATCCAACCAAGTTGCTTTTCCCTGAAGAACATATTTTTCGCCAATATGTACGGCTAACTTTTCCATGCCCATGATTTCAGCATTTACATATTTATTGAATAGTTGGCTTAGCACGCTGCTATAAACATCGGGATTGGTTTCCGCCATTTGTAATACCATATCTACTTGAGGAATAAGGGAATCGGGGACTTGGATAAGCCGTTTACTGAAGTAATCTTCTATCCGAGGATAAAGCAAAGGGGTATATAAAATACGCGCATCAGAGAAATCAATACCATCGAAATAGTGAAGTTTATCGAATTGATAGTAATGGTCCCAAAGCAACGAATCGCGCTTAGGCGTATCATCAGGTAAGTCTAGTTTGGGAGGCATGGCGGGAAAAGCTGATTTTAATATGGTGGCCAATAATAACCCTCTATATTGTTGCTTTTTCTGCTCTATGTATTGTTTAACCTCATTGTTAATTTCTTCAACATTGTCAGTTAAATTAAAAGTGGTATCCTGCTTGGAACGTTCCACTAATGCCGATACTCTTTTTTGTTGGTTTTTAAGGTAATGCTGAAATTCGACAAAGGCCATATTTTCAGGTGATTTTGTATATTTCAATGTAGAATTATAATCAGGCCCTTTGGCATAAATGCTGAAATGTTGGTTTTTATCATCAGAAATTAAAAAATCAAAAAGAAAATGTTCTTTAGTGGCTAAGAGATACATTCCGGCTGCCAGTTCTTTTTCTTGTTGAAAAACCGCATCTCCTTTACTATCAATAATAGCAGTATCGACAGCATACTTTTTATCGCCGGAGTGAATGGCTAAATAAACCTCAGTGTCTGTGAGTCCATCAATAGTAAGCTCAATACGGTAGCCCTGAGCAAAAAG